>CAYOHV010000001.1:0-33270 GCA_964403825.1 uncultured Bifidobacterium sp.
GCCGTGTTCACCAGGAGGATAAGGACGACGCTCAAGTGCATCTGTTTCGGCTTTGGTGCCGAAAATATTTGTGCCTAAACGACGAGATACTCGTGCCATGGGGCCGGTATAACGAGCCATGATCAGACCCTCCGACGCTTCGGTTGACGACAACCATTATGCGGAACAGGCGTACCGTCTTTAATTCCCGTTACTTCAATTCCAGTATTTTGGATGCTGCGAATTGCAGTTTCACGACCTGAACCAGGTCCCTTAACTACAACATCTACTTTGCGGACGCCATGTTCCATTGCACGCTTTGCGCATTGCTCTGCAGCTAACTGCGCCGCGAATGGAGTTGACTTACGCGAACCTTTGAATCCGACATTGCCAGCCGATGCCCATGACAAAACGTTTCCGTCTTGATCGGTGATGCTGACAATGGTGTTGTTGAACGAGCTCTTGATATGAGCAACGCCGTAAGTGACGTGTTTGCGTTCCTTCTTGCGGGGGCGACGGCCACCGCTTGCGGGTTTGGCCATCAGCGAGGTGCCTTCTTCTTTCCGGCAACGGTCTTCTTCGGACCTTTGCGAGTGCGGGCATTGGTATGAGTGCGCTGACCGCGAACGGGAAGTCCACGACGGTGACGCAATCCTTGATAACAACCAATTTCCATCTTGCGACGAATGTCTTGATCCACGTCACGACGCAAATCACCTTCGACCTTGAGGCCGGCGTCGATAAAGGCGCGAATCTTGTTCACTTCTTCATCGGTGAGTTCGCGCACACGGGTATCAGGATTGATTCCGGTTGCTTCACAAATTTGCTTGGAAGTGGTGCGACCAATTCCATAGATATACGTAAGGCTGACTTCGAGCCGCTTTTCGCGGGGGATGTCAACACCTGAGATACGTGCCATGACTTACCCCTGACGCTGCTTGTGTCGAGGGGTGTCACAAATGATTTGCACGCGACCATGGCGGCGAATCACCTTGCACTTCTCACAGATCTTCTTGACGCTTGCGCGTACTTTCACTGTGTTGTTTTCCTTTCACCTGGTTAATTCCCAGGAACACCGGAACAAAAACTTCCGATGGGTTCGTTATGAACGCTCGTTATGGGACTACTTATACCGATAGGTAATTCGGCCGCGAGTGAGGTCATACGGGGTCAACTCAACTTGGACACGATCACCGGGGAGAATCCGGATGTAATGCATGCGCATTTTTCCGGAAATATGAGCCAACACCTTGTGACCATTTTCGAGTTCAACTCGAAACATGGCGTTAGGCAATGGTTCAATAACTGTTCCCTCAAGAACAATCGCGTCTTCCTTGGGCTTTGCCAGAATGATCCTCCTGTTAGAACGACCACGCGCAAAGGCGCGAGCCGTTTTGGGCCGGACCGTAAAAACTACTGGCGGGAGCGAAATTTTCCAAAACGAACCGAGGCCATGCTGAATTCGGTTGAAATTTGCAGGCGAATCGGCCGCTCGCCCACTTCGAGATGACCTTTAACGAACATATGTTCGTTACGCCTTTGTGAGAATCTCCGGCCCGTTGGCGCCGATCGCCACCGTATGTTCGAAATGAGCGGCCCAACTGCCATCGGCCGACAACACTGTCCAGCCATCGGAATCGACAAAGGTTTCGTAATCCCCCATCGTCACCATTGGTTCGATAGCCAACGTCATGCCCTCAAAAAGAGTCATTCCTTTTCCGGCAGTTCCATAATTTGGAACTTCAGGTTGTTCATGCATTTTGCGACCAATGCCATGACCAACGTAATCACGCACAACGGAAAATCCGGCGGCTTCGACAACGGCCTGCACCGCCGCGCCAACATCTCCCAATGTGTTGTTGGGCTTCATGGCTTTAATACCCGCCATTAAAGAAGCTTCGGTGATATCCAAAAGTCGTTGCGCTTCCGGATCAATTTCACCAACACCGATCGTGAAGGCTGCGTCACCATGCCATCCTTCAACCACTGCACCGCAATCAATGGAAATGATGTCGCCTTCGTTCAAAACAATGTTTCCCGGAATGCCATGCACAATGACATCGTTAGGCGACGCGCAAATAACAGCCGGATATCCGTGATAACCCAAAAAGTTTGAAGTCGCCCCGCGCGCGTCAATCACAGCGCGACCAATTTGATCCAACTCGGCTGTGGTTACACCGGGACGAATAGCAGCACGAATTTTTTCATGCATTTCGGCGACGACTTTTCCCGCCGCTCTCATATGTTTGAGTTGCTCCGCCGTTCGCTTTTGCATTTCAACGGCAATTCAAATTAGCGACCGAGCGCCTGGTCGATGGCTTGACGTAAACGATCGCCCACTTCATCGGGTGTTCCTAAACCGTCAACGCGAATGAGGTTGCCGGAACGTTCATAAAAATCAATGGTTGGCTGCGTTTCTGAGGCATAAGCCGCTAAACGCTTGGCGATTGATTCGGGAGTGTCATCGGCGCGCTGAACAACATTGCCGCCACATGAATCGCATTTCCAATCATTGGCCGGCGGCATTGACGTCGAATAAATAGCGCTGCACTTTTCGCACACGCGACGTGATGACATGCGTTCCATCACAACATCTTCGGGAACAACTAAATCAATGGCGACATCAACCGACGCAAAGGCTGACATTCGTTCGGCCTGCACAACGGTGCGAGGGAACCCGTCCAAAAGAAAACCATTTTGCGCAACGTCATCGGCGGCTAAGCGTTCTTCAACAACACCCAAGATGATGTCGTCTGAAACCAGACCACCAGCATCCATAACTTCTTTGGCCTGTAAACCAATTGGCGTGCCCGCAGCAACAGCCGCGCGCAACATATCGCCAGTAGAAATATGAGGAACTCCGTAGTGCTGCGACAGACGCGTGGATTGAGTTCCTTTGCCTGCACCCTGTCGCCCAAAAATAACTAGGCGAACGGTCATGTCTTAAGGAATCCCTCGTAATTTCGCATCATTAATTGACCATCGATTTGCTTCATGGTCTCAAGTGCGACGCCGACCGCAATCAAGATGGAAATACCGGTGAAGGAAATTTGGTTTGACGGCAAATAGGCAGTCAATAACAACGATGGAATCAACGCCACGGCAGCAATAAACAATGCGCCGGGCAAAGTGATGCGTGAAAGAACTTTGGCTAAGTAACGCTCGGTTTGCGGACCGGGGCGAATACCAGGAATAAAGCCACCTTGTTTACGCAATTGGTCGGCCTGCTTCACCGGATCAAAAGTGATGGCCGTATAGAAATAAGCGAATCCGATAATCAAAAGACCGAAGACCAAAAGGTGAATCGGAGCAGTCGGATTGGCCAGATTGGAGTTCATCCAATCTTGTAATGATTTGCCCCAACCATCCGAGGGCAGGACAAACGAAAGCAACTGCGGAATATAAAGAACCGATGAGGCAAAAATGATCGGAATAACACCCGATTGGTTGACCTTGATCGGAATGTACGTTGACTGTCCGCCGTACATACGACGGCCAACCACGCGCTTGGCGAATTGCACCGGAATACGGCGCTGACCTTGTTCGACGAACACGATCGCAGCCGTAATTAAGACAAAACCAACTAGAACAACAGCCAAGCCTGCTGCTCCGCCACCGTTAAAGATTTGACCGACCATGGCCGGCAGCGAACTCACAACCGAGGCGAAAATCAAAAGCGACATACCGTTACCGATACCGCGTTGCGTAATGAGTTCACCCATCCACATAAGTAGCGCCGTACCGGCGGTAAGCGTAAGCACGATCAGCATGACGCGAGCCGGCGTGAAATCGGGAATGAGATCAACGGGAAGACGCGTCTTAACTAAACCGCCACCACCGTTATGGAAGAGATAGGCCATACCCGTGGCTTGCAAAATTGCAATACCAATAGTGACGTAACGAGTCCATTGAGTGATTTTGCGCTGACCAACCGCACCTTGGTTTTGCCATTCCTCAAGTTTCGGAATAACAACACCCAAAATCTGCATGATGATTGATGCCGTGATGTACGGCATGATGCCGAGAGCGAAAATGGCGAAGTTGGTAAGACCTTGTCCAGAGAACAAGTTCAATAACGCTAGAACGCCGCCCTGTTCGGCTTGTTCGCGCAACGTCTGCAAAGCATTGAGATCGATACCGGGAACGGGCAGATGCGCGCCAAACCGATAAAGAAGAATCATCGCCAATGTGAACAGGATCTTGTTGCGAAGATCGTTCACCCTGAAGATGTTCAACAGGTTCTGTAGCACGGCGTACTCCTCGTCACGGAATCACCCATGATTCCTAGCAGGTTTGTTAGCGATTATCGGTTCGTGAACTGATTGCCCTGTGCCGGTGGGCGACGGTCGCCCCATGGCAAGGGTAAAACTTCAATGGTTCCGCCGGCGGCGATGATCGCCGCTTCCGCCGATTTGGAAAATCCGTGAGCTTTGACATTCACGGCACGCGAGATTTCGCCTCGGCCAAGAACCTTGACCAATGCGCCCTTGGAGACCAGGCCCTTCGAAAGAAGAGATACCGGATCAACCTGATCGAGACCACATTCATTAATGGTGTCGAGATTGATGGCTTGGTACTCAACGCGGAATGGGTTGTTAAAGCCGCGCAACTTCGGAACACGCATATGCAATGGCATTTGTCCACCCTCGAAACGAGCGGGGATGTTGGTGCGTGCGCCTTGGCCCTTGGTACCGCGGCCTGCGGTCTTGCCGCCTTTGCCGCCGATACCGCGACCGACGCGCTTACGACGACGGGTGGCACCTTCGGCTGGTTTGAGATCGTGAATCTTCACTTTTCCTCGCTTAGGACTGAACTTCTTCGACCTTCACAAGATGCGTCACACGTGACAGCATCCCGCGAATTTCCGGTCGATCAGGAAGTGTGTGGGTTTTGCCGATACGTCCCAAACCGAGCGCACGTAATGTGCCGCGGTGCTTGGGCTTGGTACCAATTGATGAACGAACTTGAGTGACCTTCAACGATGCCATTACGCCACCTCATTGGGAATATGTGGGCCGCGCTCTGATTCGATGAATGCTTTCAACATTCCGGCGGGAACGAATTCTTCCGGATCGAGGCCACGCAAACGGGCAACTTCCTTCGGATCTTTCAACGCCTGCAAACCAGCAATAGTTGCGCGGGCAACGTTGATGTGGTTCGACGAACCAAGTGACTTACAAAGAACGTCGTGAATGCCGGCTTCTTCCAAAATGGCGCGTGCAGCACCACCAGCAATAACACCAGTACCAGGAGCCGCTGGTTGGATAAGAACGCGACCGGCACCCATACGTCCAACGACGGGATGAGTAACAGTGGTTCCTGCCAACGGAACTTTGAACAAGTTTTTGCGGGCTTCTTCGGTTCCCTTTTGAATGGCCAACGGAACTTCTTTGGCCTTTCCGTAACCGAGACCAACATGTCCGGCGCCATCACCAATCACTACTAATGCCGTGAACGAGAAGCGACGACCGCCCTTCACAACTTTGGCTACGCGATTGATATTGATCACGCGCGACTCGCGTAACGCGAGTGCATCAACATTGTGAATCATCAGAACTCCAGTCCTGCTTCTCGAGCGGCATCAGCTACTGCCGCGACTCGACCGTGATAGAGGAATCCACCACGATCAAAGACAACTTGGTTCACACCGGCAGCCTTAGCGCGTTCGGCCAAAACTTTGCCAACGGCAGTGGCAGCCGAAACATTGCTCGTGCCACCAGTAACAACACCAGTTTCAACTGTCGATGCTGCGGCCAAAGTGCGACCGGCAATGTCATCAATAATTTGAGCGCTGATATGACGATTCGAGCGGTAAACCGCAAGACGCGGACGAGCCGCAGTTCCTCGAACCTGCTTACGTACTCGGCGATGACGACGAATACGCGCATTGCGCTTTTGCTGTGCTTTATCGCTCATTACTTACCTGCCTTGCCGGCCTTACGGGCGACATACTCGTCGCGGTAACGAACACCCTTGCCTTTATATGGTTCGGGCTTACGAATTGAGCGGATGTTGGCCGCAACCTGACCCACAGTCTCTTTATCAATTCCCTTCACCATGATTTGCGTAGGCGAAGGAACTTCAAAAGTGATTCCTGCCGGTGCTTGCACACTGACGGGATGACTAAAGCCAAGAGCTAATTCCAAAGTGGAATCGCCCTTGGGGGTGGCGCGATAACCGACACCGATAATTTCGAGTTCTTTGGTGAAGCCTTCGCTTACACCGATCACCATGTTGCTCACTAATGAACGAACCAAACCATGCAATGCACGATTGGTACGTTCATCATTGGGGCGTTCCACGATGAGTTCAGAGCCCTCTTGACGAATTGTGATTTCACCCGGGATATCTCGTTCGAGAGTTCCCTTCGGGCCTTTCACAGAAATATGTGCACCCGCGATGTTGACTTCAACACCACTGGGAACATTGATGGGAGCGCGTCCTACACGTGACATCTTTGCCTCCTACCAAACAAAGCAAAGGATCTCGCCGCCCATGCGACGCTTACGCGCCTCACGGTCGGTCATAAGACCCTGACTAGTGGACAGGACAGCGACACCTAAGCCACCAAGAACACGCGGGATCTTGTCAGCCTTGGTGTACACACGCAGACCCGGTTTCGACACGCGCTTAACACCAGAGATGACGCGCTTGCGTTCGGGCGAATATTTCATGGTCACAACCAATGTGCGACCGGGACGGGTTGGTTCGTCATCGATGGAGAAACCTTCGATGAAACCTTCCTTCACTAACAATTGCGCTAACGCTTCTTTCACCTTCGACGACGGCATACGTACTTCGTCGTGCATGGCGGTATTGGCGTTGCGAATGCGAGTGAGCATGTCAGCAATGGGATCAGTCATTGTCATTGTTCGTGCCTCCCCTACCAACTTGCTTTCTTGAGACCAGGGATCTCACCGGCATGACCAAGTTCGCGAAGGCAAACACGGCACAAAAGGAACTTGCGGTACACCGCGCGTGGGCGACCACAACGTTGGCAACGCGTGTAACCGCGCACCTTGAACTTCGGGGTGCGTCGTTGCTTATTTACGAGCGCTTTCTTTGCCATTACTGCTGCCCCTCACGCTTGAACGGGAAACCAAATGCATCGAGCAACGCTTTTCCTTCGGCATTGCTAAGTGCGGTGGTCACGATGGTGATATCGAAACCACGTTGAACATCAACCTTGTCGTAATCGATTTCCGGGAACATCAATTGCTCCGGCAAACCGAAGGTGTAATTGCCATGGCCATCAAAAGCCTTGGGCGACAACCCACGGAAGTCACGAATACGAGGAATGGCCAGCGAAATCAAACGGTCAAGGAATTCCCACATGCGATCGCCACGCAGAGTGACTTTCACACCAATGGCATTTCCTTCACGGAGTTTGAAACCCGCGATTGATTTCTTGGCCTTGGTTACAACTGCTTTTTGACCAGTGATCATTTCGACATCGCGCACGGCGCCTTCAATCAAAGATTGTTGGGCCAACGCTTTACCAACGCCGGAGTTGATCACGATCTTTTCGAAACGGGGTACTTCCATAATGTTCTTGAGACCCAGCGTTTCTTTTAATGCGGCGCGCACTTCGTCGTTATAACGAGCCTTGAGACGAGGTACTGAAGTAGTTGCGGTGCTCATGAGAGATCTCCCTCACACTTGCGACAAACACGAACCTTGGCGCCGTTTGGTTCCATGCGGTGACCAATACGAGTTGGCTTTCCGCATGAACCGCAAACAATGGCGACGTTCGACGCATCAATCGGCATTTCTTTATCGATGATGCCGCCGGGATCGGTTTGGCTACGGGGCTTTTGATGCTTCTTGGCAACGTTGACACCATCAACAATGACTTTGCCGGATTCGGGAATGGCCCGACTCACAACACCGGTCTTGCCACGGTCTTTACCGGCCAAAACTTGAACGCGATCACCTTTACGAATTTTCATCACAACACCTCCGGTGCCAATGAAACGATTCGCATGAACTTCTTGTCGCGCAATTCACGGCCAACCGGTCCGAAGATACGGGTGCCGCGCGGTTGCATGTTGTCGTTGATCAGCACGGCTGCGTTTTCATCAAACTTGATGTAGGAACCGTCGGGACGACGCTTTTCCTTCTTCACACGCACGACAACACATTTGACGACGTCGCCCTTTTTCACACCGGCACCAGGAATGGCGTCTTTGACGGTGGCAACGAAGACGTCACCGATCGAGGCATAACGACGACGGGTGCCGCCCAATACCTTGATGCAAAGAACTTCCTTGGCGCCGCTGTTATCAGCGACTCGCAAGCGGGACTCTTGTTGAATCATCGTGCACGCTCCACGACATCTACGACGCGCCAACGCTTCAACTTTGAAAGCGGACGGGTCTCTTGCACACGCACGCGGTCGCCAGTGTTGAGATCGTTGGTCTCATCATGGACATACAACTTGTTTGTGCGCTGAACGGTCTTGTTGTAGCGCGGGTGACGAACGCGGTCGGTCACGGCAACAACGGCTGTCTTGTCCATTGCTGTCGATACGACAATGCCTTCGCGCACCTTGCGCGGATTCGGGCGCTGGTTGGCCGCAGTTTCTTCAGCCATCAGACGTTCTCCTCACTTTTCGCCATAGCTTCTGCTGCAGCGATTTCGCGCTCACGCAGTTCGGTATTTAAACGAGCGATCTGTTTGCGAACTGTTCCTAAACGAGCGGTGTTATCTAACTGACCGGTCACGTGTTGGAAACGCAAGTTGAAGAGTTCTTCTTTTGCGTCGGCCAAACTGCTGAGCAGTTCGGCATCGCCAAGATCACGAATTGATTGTTGCTTTGCCATTAGAGCGCTTCCTCTCGTGCAACGAAACGAGCCTTAATCGGCAACTTTTGAATGGCGCGCTCGATAGCCGCACGCGCAATCGCCGGATCGTTGTATGACAACTCGAACATGATGCGACCGGGCTTAACAACAGCAACCCAGCGCTCGGGATTTCCTTTTCCGGAACCCATACGAGTTTCAGCCGGCTTTTGTGTCACAGGCTTGTCGGGGAACACGTTTATCCACACCTTGCCACCGCGCTTGATATGACGAGTCATAGCAATACGAGCAGCTTCGATTTGGCGAGCGGTTACCCAGCCTGGTTCTAAAGCTTGAATGCCGTAATCACCGAATGACACCTCAGTGCCACCCTTTGATTGGCCCTTCATACGGCCGCGTTGATGTTTACGGTGCTTGACCTTCTTAGGCATCAACATGATCAGTCACCATCCCCGGGTCGGAAGTGCGGAGTTTCATGATGCTGACGAGTTGAGCGTTCAATCTCTTCCTCTTCAGCTAAGAGACGTTCGAGTTCCGGATCTGCTTCTTTAATAAGCGGAGCGGCTTCTACGTCTTCGATTTCTTCTTCACGGCGACGTGATGAAACAACCTTGCGGGGACGTGCATCGCCCGAAGTTTCGCCAACAGCCATTGCTGCTTCGCGGGTTGCTTTATCTTCGAGGTTGCTCTTATAAGGAAGGATGTCTCCCTTGTAGAGCCAAACCTTGACGCCAATGCGTCCATAAGGAGTGCGTGCTTCACGGAAGCCGTAATCGATATCAGCGCGCAGCGTGTGCAACGGCACACGACCTTCGCGATACCACTCGGTACGTGACATTTCGGCGCCGCCTAAGCGACCGGCGCACTGCACACGAATACCAAGCGCGCCGGCCTTCTGCGCGTTTTGCACGGCGCGCTTCATGGCACGACGGAATGCAACACGACCGGCTAACTGATCAGCAACACCTTGAGCAATCAATGCAGCATCAAGTTCTGGTTGCTTAATCTCTTGAATATTGAGTTGAACTTTGTTGTTGCCGGAAATCTTGGTGAGACCAGCACGCAAACGATCGGCTTCTGCACCACGACGACCAATAACAATGCCCGGACGAGCAGTGTGGACATCGACACGCAAGCGATCACGTGTGCGCTCAACTTCGATGCGGCTAATAGCGGCATGAGGAAGTTCAGTCATTAAGTAATCGCGAATTTGCCAGTCTTGAATCAAGTTGTCGGCATACTCGCGACGATCGGCGAACCAACGTGATTTCCAATCGGTGATAACACCGAGACGGAAACCGTACGGGTTGACTTTCTGACCCATCAGGCGTCCTTCCCGTCAGTTGTTTCCTCGGCTGCTTCTTCGGCAACGTCGTTCATTTCGATTTCATCAACCTGTTCTTCATGATCGTGATCGTGTTCATGATCGTGGTCATGATCGTGATCGTGATCGTGTTCATCTTTGCGTTCGGCCTTTGCGGCACGGCTGCGGGCGACACGTTCGCGACGTGCTTCAGCGGCAGCGCGACCACCAGAAACGCGACCGCTTGCGGCTTCACGTGCACGCAACTTCTCAAGTTCGTCAGCGGAGAGACGACTCACGATGACGGTGATATGACAAGTGCGCTTACGAATACGAGTGGCACGGCCACGCGCACGCGGACGCCAACGCTTAAGCGTTGGGCCTTCATCGGCATAACAGGCTGAAACGAAAAGTTCGTCAGCCGGAATGTCGTTGTTGTGTTCAGCATTGGCAATTGCCGATTCCAAACACTTCAAAACTGTGCGTGAAACTTCACGATCAAGAAGTTCGAGCATTTCCAGCGCACGAGCAACGGGAAGTCCGCGAATTTCATCGAGAACTTCGCGTGCCTTATACGCCGATGAACGGACGTACTTGACTTGCGAACGAACGCCGGGGCGCTCGTTGGTCTTCACTCCGAAGGCCATTAGCGGCGTCCCTTCTTTTCTTGACCGGCATGGAACTTGAAGGTTCGTGTCGGTGCGAATTCACCAAGTTTGTGACCCACCATTGATTCGGTGACATACACCGGAACATGCTTACGTCCGTCATGGACGGCCATGGTGTGGCCAACCATTTCGGGAATGATGGTGGAACGACGAGACCAAGTCTTGATGACTTTCTTTTCGTTTTGTTCGTTCAGTGCATCGACCTTCTTGAGCAGATGATCGTCGACGAACGGACCTTTTTTGAGTGAGCGTGCCATGTTGTTGGTCTCCTATCGGCGTGAACCGCGTGTGCGGCGTCGACGGACGATGAGTTTTTGTGACGGCTTGTTCTTGTCACGGGTACGGCCTTCGGGCTTGCCCCAAGGCGAAACGGGATGACGACCACCGGAGGTCTTACCTTCACCACCACCGTGGGGATGGTCGACCGGGTTCATTGCCACACCACGAGTTTGTGGGCGGACACCCTTCCAACGGTTACGGCCCGCTTTACCGATCTTGATGAGTTCATGTTCGGAGTTGCCAACCTCACCAACGGTGGCGCGGCAATCGATCGGAACACGACGCATTTCTGTTGAAGGCAAACGCAAGGTGGCGTAATCGCCTTCCTTTGCAACGAGTTGCACACTCATACCGGCTGAGCGCGCCATCTTGCCGCCACCACCAGGTTTGATTTCAACGTTATGGACGACAGTACCGACAGGGATATAACGCAACGGAAGTGCATTACCCGGACGGATATCGGCGCCTTGGCCGCTTTGCAGAATGTCGCCAACTTCAACACCCTTCGGATGAAGGATGTAGCTCTTTGCCCCATCGTGATAGTGAAGAAGTGCAATACGACATGTGCGGTTTGGGTCGTATTCGATAGCGGCAACCGTTGCGGGTACGCCATCTTTTACACGACGAAAATCGACGAGACGGTAACGCTGCTTATGACCGCCGCCCTTATGACGAGCTGTCTTGCGACCGTAACTATTACGACCACCAGTTGAATGCTTGGGAACAACCAGCGAACGCTCGGGCTTGTCCTTTGTGATTTCCGCAAAATCGGAAACCGTCTGGAATCGACGACCGGGGCTAGTTGGCTTGCGCTTACGAAGTGCCATTGTTCCTTACCCTTCGAACAATTCGATTCGGTCGCCAGCGGCGAGAGTGACAAATGCGCGCTTGGAACCAGTTTGTGCACCGAATGTTCCGGTACGACGGTTGCGCTTGCGCTTTCCATTGCGATTCAACGTGTTCACTTTGAGAACTTTCACTCCGAAAATTTTCTCAATGGCGTCGTGAATCTCAGGCTTTGACGCATCGGGGTGAACAACAAAGGTGTACACGTTGCTTTCCAACAACATGTACGACTTTTCGCTCACAACCGGGCGGATGATGACGTCGCGGGGATCTTTCATTTTCAGTCCTCCACGTCCGGCAAGGTTGACTTGCTAAAGACGACGTAATCGGAAACGAGCACGTCATAGGTGTTCAGTTCCGCAGTTTCGAGAATATGGACATGACCCAAATTGCGGAATGACTTCCATGCG
This sequence comes from uncultured Bifidobacterium sp., assembly GCA_964403825.1. GTDB lineage: Bacteria > Actinomycetota > Acidimicrobiia > Acidimicrobiales > Acidimicrobilacustridaceae > Acidimicrobilacustris. Next base: position 12,287 of record CAYOHV010000001.1, read on the forward strand.
GTCACATCGTCACGATCGAGAACCAACAACACGCGGCCTTCAATGCCGAGTGCGGCTAACGCTTCGATCGCGCCTTTTGTTGACGGAGCGGCAAAATCCCATTCGTCAACAACAACAACTTTGCCTTCCGCAGCACGATCAGAAAGAGCTGAACGAAGCGCGAGGCGAATCATTTTCTTTGGTGTCTTTTGCGCATATGAACGCGGCTTCGGGCCAAGGGCCACACCACCACCGATCCAAATCGGTGAACGAGTTGAACCAGCGCGTGCACGGCCAGTTCCTTTTTGCTTCCATGGCTTTGCGCCACCACCAGAAACTTCGGCACGTGTTTTTGTGCTTTGTGTTCCGGCACGACGCGCCGCTAATTGAGCAGTAACAACTTGGTGCATTACAGGAACGTTGGGCTCAATACCGAAGTATTCGTCATTGAGTTCAATGGTTCCGGCGTCGGCACCGGCTGCGGTTTTAACCTTCACGCTTGCCATTACGCCTCACCCTTTCCCTTAACTGCATCGCGCACGACAACCATTCCGCCCTTCGGGCCAGGAACTGCGCCGCGCACTAAAAGAAGATTCTTTTCTGCATCAGCAGAAACAATGCGCAAGTTCAATGTGGTGACTTTTTCGCCACCCATACGACCCGACATACGAGTTCCTTTGAACACGCGTGCGGGAGTTGCACAAGCGCCGATCGAACCTGGGGCGCGATGTACACGGTGTGCACCGTGTGATGCTCGCTGGCCACCAAAGTTGTGACGCTTCATTGTTCCGGCAAAACCTTTGCCCTTGCTGACCGCCGTAACGTCAACCAATTCGCCTTCGGCCATTGTGTCAACGTTGATTTCTTGTCCAACTTCGAAACCGTCGATGTTCTCGAGTCGTAACTCAAGAACGCGCGCACCAGCAGTAACGCCAGCCTTTTCGAAGTGACCGCGATCTGGCTTATTCAACTTGCGCGGATCCTTTTCACCAAAGGTCACTTGCAACGCGTTGTAGCCATCGCTTTCGACTGTCTTGACCTGCACGACGCGCATAGGTGCAACGTGCAACACGGTCACGGGGATAACGCGATTTTGGTCATCCCATACTTGTGTCATGCCGACTTTCTCGCCGACAATTGCTTTGTTCGCCATAACGGCAATCTTTCTGTTGTGAGTTTGCGTCGTTCGCCTTCAAGTTGTTCGAAAACTTCTTTCGGGCCTAGAAGACAATGCTCGGTATGGAATAACCACACCGAGCGTGCTTCGGTTGTGCTGCGGGGTATCCATAAAAGGACCGTCGCAGACGTCGGTTCGATCGACGAAGAGGTGCAAACAGTGGGTCTTCCAAGGGAGAACCCCTGAGAGCACGGAAGGTAAAAACTAGTAGGCCAAGCCCTCCGGACCAAATTCGGCCCTGGGCAGCCCAAATGAGCCGTCAAAAGCGGCCTAAATAGCCCTTGTTTTAGACTGAAAGTCTAGAGACCCATCCGGCGGGTCACCCCATGGTCACGGCCCGCGGTATAGGCCCCATCGACGGCAATGGTCTGGCCCGAGACAAACGAGGCATCGGCCGAGGCCAAAAAGGCGGCCACGGAGGCGATTTCCGATGGGCGGCCCAAACGACGCAATTTATGTTCTTCCATGACCTCTTTGAGCATGTCGTCATACTCCGGATCGCCCAAAGTGCGCAGCATGGGGGTATCGATAAATCCCGGGCAGATGGAATTCACCCGAATTCCCTGCCGGCCGTAGTCGATGGCCATGTTTTTGGTGAGGATGGCCACGCCACCTTTGGAGGCGTTATAGCTACTTCCTCCGGCGGTGCCTTCGAGACCTTCCACGCTGGCCACGGTGATGACACTTCCCCGCTCGCCGTCGATTGGGTCTTGTTCCAACATGGCGGAAATGACGTGCTTGCAGGTGAAAAAGGTTCCGGTCAGATTGATGCCAATGACCGCATCCCAACTTGATTGGTCAACCAAATGAACCGGACCACCGCCCGGAACTCCGGCGAATGTACAAACCGCGTCGATACGGCCATAGGTTTTCTTTGCATCATCCACCCATGCTTTAACGGCCGCTTCATTAGTGACATCAACAATGGTGAATGCGCTAGGAGCAACGGCGCCCGCTAAAGGCGGTTGGATATCCGATCCCACAACCGTGGCGCCTTCGGACAAGAAACGTTCAACAGTGGCGGCGCCGAGCCCCGATGATGAACCGGTTACTAATACAACTTTCCCCGCGAAACGATCGCTCGCCATTTCTCCCCCTCAGGTTGTACGCGCACGCGTGGCGTCAATTTAGCCAAGTTCGATGCAGGCCCGCGAGGTTTTTTTGGCCGTCTCAAATGCGGCATAGGCGGGCAGCGCCGTGATCTGGCCGTAGCTCTTGTTTAAGAATTCTTGCGCTTCAACTACTGATGTCGATTGGGTTAGTTGCGAAAGGTTCGTTTGCGCTGATTTCACGCGGTTGAGAAATGCATCAGCAAACGGACGTATATCAGTGCGAACTTTTTGCGGATCGAGAATTTGTGTGGTGCGGGTAAATGACTTTTGCACTGCGTCAATGAAGTCACCAGAAATGCGCACATCATTTGGTTGGTAATTATTGGTGCCCGTTATTTTGTTTTCGTTACCGAATGATTCAACTAAAAGCCATTGACTGAAACGATCGATTTCTTCTACGGCCCAACAAACTCGACCCACGGCATCGTTGACATCACTTTTATTCGCCGTGCCGTCGATAAGTGAACGGTTATAACCATCGATGAGTTCTTTGTTTTTGTTATCGATCGCGCTGAGTGTTGTTGTCGTTTGTTGACTGCTCGAAGATTTACCGCTTCCACAAGCAGACAAAACAACAATCAGGGCGACAAAAAGCAGACAAAGCAATTTCTTGAACGACACTTTCGTACTGTCGCATGAATCCCTAAGTGGTTCGAATTACTTGTCGTACTAAAAACAGTCGCCCTTGGAATCCCAAGGGCGACCGCTTCAATCTTTATTTTTTCGCTTTCAGTCATACTGAACTGAAATATTTGAAAATCAGATTTGTTGAATTTTAATTTCGATATCAACACCGGCGGGAAGATCGAGACGTTGTAACGAATCAACCGTCTTCGGTGATGGATCAAGAATGTCCAACAAACGCTTATGAATTCGCATTTCAAAATGCTCACGCGAATCTTTGTCTTTAAACGGAGAGCGAATCACTGTGTAGCGATGCTTCTCCGTTGGGAGCGGAACCGGTCCGCGCACCGTCGCGCTCGTACGTACGACTGTTTCCACGATCTTCTTCGTTGATTGATCAACGATTTCGTGGTCGTACGCCTTGAGGCGAATTCGGATCCGTTGTTTTTCGGCCATTTCAGTCCTTAATTTCTTTCGTCCCTGGAAGCCGATTACTTCAGGATTTTGGTGACGCGACCTGCGCCAACCGTGCGGCCACCCTCACGAATAGCGAAACGAAGACCTTCTTCCATCGCGATCGGGTGAATCAACTCAACGGTCATTTCCGTGTTATCACCAGGCATACACATCTCAGTGCCCGCCGGTAACGAAATCTGACCAGTCACATCAGTCGTACGGAAATAAAACTGCGGACGATAATTCGTAAAGAACGGCTTATGACGACCGCCTTCTTCCTTCGTCAACACATACGTCTGCGCTTCGAACTGCGTATGAGGAGTAATCGAACCCGGCTTGGCTAACACCTGACCACGCTCAACATCTTCCTTCTTCGTTCCACGCAACAACGCACCAATGTTGTCACCAGCCTGACCTTCATCAAGCAACTTACGGAACATCTCAACACCAGTACACGTCGTCTTTTGCGTCGGACGAATACCAACAATCTCAATTTCATCACCAGTGCGAACAATGCCCTGCTCAACACGACCAGTCACAACCGTGCCACGACCAGTAATGGTGAACACATCCTCAATCGGCATCAAGAACGGCTTATCAGTATCACGAGTCGGCTGCGGAATATACGAATCAACCGCTTCCATCAACTCCAAAATCTGCGCCTTCGCCGTCTCATCACCCTCAAGAGCCTTCAACGCAGAAACCTTCACCACCGGCACATCATCACCAGGGAACTCATACTCATTCAACAACTCACGAACCTCAAGCTCCACCAAATCAAGAAGTTCCTCATCATCAACCATGTCAACCTTGTTCAACGCAACCACAATCGCCGGCACACCAACCTGACGTGCCAACAACACATGCTCACGCGTCTGCGGCATCGGACCATCAGCAGCCGACACCACCAAAATCGCACCATCAACCTGCGCCGCACCAGTAATCATGTTCTTGATGTAATCAGCATGCCCAGGCATATCAACATGCGCATAATGACGATTCGGCGTCTCATACTCCACATGCGAAATATTGATCGTGATACCACGCTCACGCTCCTCAGGAGCCTTATCAATATTGGCAAACTCCGTAAACGAATTATTCGCCGGATCAGCATCCGCCAACACCTTCGTAATCGCAGCAGTCAACGTCGTCTTGCCATGATCAATATGACCCATCGTGCCAACATTCGCATGCGGCTTGGTCCGCTCAAACTTCTCGCGTGCCATTTGTGTCTCCTCTTTCTTTCTCGTCTTTGACGATCAAACGGTTTGGAATTTTGCGATTGAGAACTGCAGATCATTCACCACGAACTCGGGTGACGATCTCCTCTTGTACGTTCGACGGCATCTGTTGATACGAATCGAACTGCATCGTGTACGTAGCTCGGCCTTGGGTCCGTGAACGAAGATCGGTTGCATAACCGAACATTTCCGACAACGGAACTTGGGCACGAATGATTTGCGAGTTCCCCCGCTGTTCCATACCGCCGAGCTTGCCACGACGGCTGGAAAGATCACCCATGACATCACCCATGTAATCGTCGGGAGTCGAAACTTCGACGTTCATAATGGGCTCAAGCAACACGGGCTTGGCTCGCTTAGCGGCTTCGCGAAAAGCCATAGTGCCAGCGATCTTGAAGGCCATTTCTGACGAGTCCACATCGTGGTACTTGCCGTCAGTAAGGATGGCGCGAACATCAACAGTGGGATAACCAGCCAAAACACCTGAGGTCATGGCTTGTTGGATACCCGCATCAACCGAGGGGATGTATTCCTTTGGAATACGACCACCGGTGATTTGATCAACGAATTCATAACCGCCGCCGGGACCAGTGTTTTCCAAAGTAATTGTGACTTCGGCGTACTGACCCGAACCACCCGTCTGCTTCTTATGGGTGTAAGTCGAATTTTCGACGGTCTTCGAAATGGTTTCGCGATAAGCAACCTGCGGCTTACCAACGGTTGCGTCGACTTTGAATTCACGCAACATACGGTCAACAAGAACTTCGAGATGCAACTCGCCCATACCGGAAATAACGGTTTGTGCGGTGTCTTCGTCGGTACGAACTTGGAACGTTGGGTCTTCTTCCGCCAATGCGTAAAGAGCCTTCGACATTTTGTCTTGGTCGGCCTTTGTCTTTGGTTCAACCGCAACGTGGATAACCGGTTCGGGGAAGATGAGTTCTTCCAACACAATCGGGCTTGAAGGATCGCAAATTGTGTCACCGGTCTTGGTGTTTTTGAATCCGATACCAGCAACAATGTCGCCAGCAAAAACCTGATCGAGATCTTGACGATCGTTGGCGTGCATTTCCAAAAGACGACCAATGCGTTCTTTCGAAGTAGTGCGGCTGTTCATTACCTGGCCGCCCTTTTCTAACGTGCCGGAATAAACACGGAAGTACGTGAGCTTGCCCACGTGAGGATCGGTCATGATTTTGAAGGCCAGAGCTGAGAACGGTTCGTCATCAGAAACTTTGCGCTCTAAGACCTGATCACCGCGAGTTGAGTTTCCTTGAATCGGAGGAAGATCAAGCGGTGAAGGAAGATAAAACACAACTGCATCCAACAACGGTTGTACACCCTTGTTCTTAAAAGCAGTGCCGTTAAGAACCGGAATGACATCACCAGAAATTGTGGCTTTACGAATTGCACGACGAAGTTCGTCAACCGTGATTTCTTCTTCACCGATGAACTTCTCTAAAAGATCTTCGTCAACGGTGGCAACTGTTTCGATGAGTTCAGCGCGATATGCATCGGCTTGCTCTTTCATATCAGCGGGAATTTCTTGTACTTCCCACTTGGCGCCGAGTTCTTCATCGAGCCAAACAAGCGCGTCCATTGTCACCAAATCGACAACGCCCTTGTAGTTGCCTTCGGCACCAATCGGAAGTTGCAACACGGCAGTGTTGGCTTCCAAGCGATCTTTAATTGAATCAAGGGCGGCATAGAAGTCCGCACCTAAACGGTCCATCTTGTTCACGAAACAAAGACGGGGAACGTTGTATTTGTTGGCCTGACGCCAAACAGTTTCCGTTTGCGGTTCCACACCAGCAACACCATCAAAGACGGCAACGGCACCATCGAGAACGCGCAACGAACGTTCCACTTCGACGGTGAAGTCGACGTGGCCCGGCGTGTCAATGATGTTGATTCGATGTCCTTCCCAGAAACAGGTCGTAGCCGCGGAAGTAATAGTGATACCGCGCTCCTGCTCTTGCACCATCCAGTCCATGGTGGCGCCGCCCTCATGAACTTCACCGATCTTGTAGTTCTTACCGGTGTAATAAAGGATGCGCTCGGTGGTAGTGGTTTTACCCGCATCAATATGCGCCATGATGCCGATGTTTCGAGTTTTCTCGAGGGGATGAGGGCGTGCGGCCATCGTCGTTTCCTGTCTGAGGTTCTGGGAGTTGGAAAGGAGCAGTGCGAGTAACACTCGCGGTTGACATGTTTATGTCAGGTACTTCAGTTGACGCTTACCAGCGATAGTGAGCAAACGCCTTGTTGGATTCAGCCATCTTGTAAAGATCTTCGCGACGCTTAATTGATGCACCAACACCATTGGAGGCATCTAAAAGCTCATTAGCCAAACGTTCAGCCATCGTGCGTTCACGACGTTGACGCGAATAACCAACGATCCAACGGATCGCGAGAGTGTTGGCCCGACGAGGACGAACCTCAACCGGAACCTGATAGGTCGCGCCACCAACACGGCGACTGCGAACTTCTAATTGGGGCTTTACGTTGTCGATTGCTCGCTTGAGCGTCGACAACGGTTCAGCACCAGTCTTTTCAGCAACGATTAAAAGTGCGTCATACACAATGCGTTCAGCAGTTGAACGCTTTCCACGTTGCAAAACTTTGTTGACAAGTTGAGTTACGAGCACCGAACGATAAATCGGATCGGGCATTAACTCGCGGCGGGGTGCGGGACCCTTACGGGGCACGTCAGCTCTCCTTCTTGGCGCCGTAACGACTACGGGCTTGCTTACGGTCACGAACGCCAGAGGTGTCAAGAGTTCCGCGGATGATCTTGTAACGAACACCGGGAAGATCTTTCACACGACCACCGCGTACAAGAACAATTGAGTGCTCTTGCAAGTTGTGGCCTTCACCTGGAATGTATGCAGTTACTTCCATGCCGGAAGAAAGACGTACACGTGCAACCTTACGAAGCGCGGAGTTCGGCTTCTTCGGTGTATTGGTGTACACGCGCGTGCACACACCCCGACGTTGCGGGGCTCCTTTGAGGGCCGGGGTCTTGGCCTTACTTGGCTTTGACTGGCGGCCCTTTCGGACCAATTGCTGAATGGTGGGCACGTGTGACCTCTTTGTGAAATCGATTTCGCCGAGAAAAAGCCCCGACGAGGAACGGCAAGGTTAGGAGGGTTGGCCCATTGAGGGCAAACCGCCAGTAAGTAACGAAAAACGAGCGGGCCTAGGCCTCTTCGTCGGAATCCGATTCGGGGGCCGTTTCCGGACGCAATTCGATAATTTCGGCGACGGGACCGTCGAGTTCGAGATCATCGAGTTCAGCTTCCAGATCAAAGCCTTCGGCTTCAGCAGCCATTGCGGCGGCTTCGGCCATGGCAGCCATTTCGTCCAGTTCTTCTTCAGTAAGAGGAGCCGGAGCGACATAGCCAGTCGGTGCGGAATCAATTTCGGCTGCGTTTTGGCCAACCGCCATTGCTTCACCGATTTGTTCGGCTACCTCTTCAATGACATTGATTTCTTCTTCTACGGCAACTGCAACCCGTTCGAGAATTTCTTCAACGTCTTCGACAACATCAGCAACCATTCGCTCGGCCAACACGCTGGCGAGATCGGCATCGGATTCTTCACCCGAAGTCCAATATTCCATCGGCTGGTAATCGGGAGCCATGGTTGAAATATCGCGGTACTTGTTCATGCCGGTACCAGCCGGAATCAACTTACCGATGATGATGTTTTCTTTGAGACCGAGCAATGAATCAGAACGTGACTCAATTGCGGCTTCAGTAAGAACACGAGTTGTCTCTTGGAAGGACGCAGCCGACAACCATGAATCAGTTGCCAACGATGCTTTGGTGATACCCATGATTTCGGGACGACCCTCAGCGGGTGTCTTTCCTTCCATCACTAAGGCACGGTTCACATCGCGGTACACCTTCGAATCAACGCGTTCACCCGGCAAGAAATCGGAATCGCCCGGTTCTTGCACGGCAATCTTGCGCGTCATTTGGCGCACGATCAATTCGATGTGCTTGTCGTGAATCGGTACACCCTGATCGCGGTACACCTTCTGAACTTCAGTCACCAAGTATTGCTGCGTTTCTTGTACGCCCTTGATTTCAAGAAGTTCTTTCGGATCGCGCGGACCATCGACGATGGGATCACCGGCAGCAATTTCTTGTCCGTCAACTACTTCAAGACGAGAAAGGCTGGGAACGGTGTACACCTCTTCGGTGCCATCGTCGGCGACAACCGTAATTACTCGACCCTTGCCTTCATCTTCGGCAATACGCACCACACCACTTGTACGTGAAAGTGTTGCTTTGCCTTTCGGGCTACGGGCTTCGAACAATTCGACGACGCGAGGCAAACCGCCAGCGATGTCGGTACCAGCAACACCACCAGTGTGGAAGGTACGCATCGTGAGCTGAGTTCCAGGTTCACCAATTGATTGCGCTGCGATAACACCAACGGCTTCGCCAACTTCAATCAATTTGCCGGTGGCCAATGAAAGACCATAGGAAGCGGCCGATACACCGAGATCAGAATCATCGGTTAACGGTGACAACACACGAACACGAGAAACCGTTGCATCGTCGCGTAACGCAGCAACTTCTTCATCGCCGAGAACGGTGCCACGAGCAAGAACTGTTCCGTCGGAAAGAGTGACGTCATCAGCCAAGGTACGGCTGTAAAGACGTGTTTCTAACCATGAACGCTTACCGGGACGATCGGGTTCGATGTCTTCAATCCAAATACCGCGCACCGGTCCGCCACTGGCGAACGGATCTTCATCATTAATGATGAGTTCCTGGGCAACGTCAACCAAACGACGAGTTAAGTAACCCGAGTCGGCCGTACGCAGAGCGGTATCGACAAGACCTTTACGAGCACCAGGAGTAGCAATGAAGTACTCCAACATGGTGAGGCCTTCACGGAAGTTCGACTTAATCGGACGAGGAATCATGTCACCACGAGGGTTAGCCACCAGACCGCGCATACCGGCGATCTGACGAACCTGCATCATGTTTCCGCGTGCACCCGAACCAACCATCATGTCGATCGGGTTGAACTGTTCGGCCTTCAAAGTGACTTCCATTGCGGAACGCACTTCTTCAGTAGCCGTCGTCCAAATTTCAACTTCCTTCTGACGACGTTCACCATCGGTGATGATGCCGCGTCGGAATTGAGTCTCAACTTTTTCCGCTTCTTTTTCGTGACGATCAAGAATTTCCTTCTTGGCCACTGGTGTCTTGACGTCTTCAATCGAAATCGTCAAACCACTGCGAGTTGCGTAGCGGTAACAAAGATCCTTGATGCGGTCGAGTGACGACGAAACATCGGCTTTGTCGTAGTTATGAGCCAATTCATCAACGATGCGACCCATTCCCTTTTTGTCAACGCGTTCGTTGACATAAGCGAATCCGGTCGGAAGCGCGGTATTGAAGAACAAACGACCTGCAGTTGTCTGCAAGTACACCGGGCGACCATTTTCGGTTCCGGTAATAAAGCGATCTTCACGCACTTCAATTAATGAATGCAGATCAATTTCATTCGCTTCATAGGCACGTTCAACTTCATGCAAATGACGGAAACGACGACCTTCACCCTTCGCGCCTACAACTTCTTCAGTTAAGTAGTACGCGCCGATGATCATGTCCTGTGTCGGGGTTACCAACGGACGACCATCAGCCGGCGAAAGAATGTTGTTGGCCGACAACATAAGCACGCGCGCTTCGGCTTGAGCTTCAGCCGAAAGCGGCAAGTGAACAGCCATCTGGTCACCGTCGAAGTCAGCGTTAAACGCCGCACAAACGAGCGGATGAATTTGAATGGCTTTGCCTTCGACCAACATTGGTTCGAACGCTTGAATACCTAAGCGGTGCAATGTTGGCGCACGGTTCAAAAGAACAGGATGTTCTTTAATGACGTCTTCCAAAACATCCCATACCTGCGGACGGCGGCGTTCCACCATGCGCTTGGCTGACTTGATGTTTTGTGCCAATTCAGCATCGACAAGTTTCTTCATCACGAAGGGCTTGAATAATTCGAGCGCCATCAACTTGGGAAGACCGCATTGATGCAACTTCAAATTCGGACCCACAACGATGACCGAACGGCCTGAGTAATCGACGCGCTTACCGAGCAAGTTCTGACGGAAACGTCCTTGCTTACCCTTCAACATGTCAGACAGTGACTTAAGCGGACGGTTGCCGGGGCCCGTTACCGGACGACCGCGACGACCATTGTCGAATAACGCATCCACAGCTTCTTGCAGCATGCGCTTTTCGTTGTTCACGATGATTTCGGGAGCACCGAGATCAAGTAAGCGCTTAAGACGGTTATTACGGTTGATGACGCGACGGTAAAGATCGTTGAGGTCTGATGTCGCGAAACGACCACCATCGAGTTGCACCATGGGACGAAGTTCCGGCGGAATAACCGGAACAACATCGAGGATCATGGCGCGCGGGTCGTTAATACGACGACCGTTTTCATCACGACGGTTAAAGGCCGAAACGATCTTGAGACGCTTAATCGCCTTTTGCTTACGCTGAGCGGAAAGCGGCTTTTGTCCCGGAGCCGGATCGATTTGTTCACGCAAACGAATTTCATCCGCGTCAAGGTCGATGCGGTCGATTAACGACGCAATTGCATCGGCACCCATGCCGCCTTCGAAATATTCGCCGTAACGATGTTGCAACTCACGCCACAACATTTCGTCTTCGATGATTTTGCGAGCAAACAGATCTTTGAATTCATCAAAGGCGCGACCAACGAGATCAAGTTCGGTTTCGTAACGTTCGCGGATTGATTGGAAGTCTTTTTCCGCCGCGCGTTGACGAGCCTTGATATCGGTGTCTTTGGCACCTTCTTTTTCGAGCTGCTTGAGTTCGTCTTCTAAATCTTTGGTGCGACGATCAAGTTCAGTTTGCAGTTCTTTCTGAATGATTTCTTTTTCGCCAACAACATCGGCTTCGAGTTCAGGAAGATCCTTATGACGACGATCCTCGTCAACCCATGTCACCAAATTGGCGGCGAAGTAAATCACCTTTTCCAACTGCTTGGCCTTGAGTTCTTCGCGCGCTTCGGTGCCCATTAACAAATAGGCCAACCACGAACGAGTGCCGCGCAGGTACCAAATATGAACGACGGGAGCCGCCAATTCGATATGGCCCATGCGCTCACGACGAACCTTGGAGCGCGTGACTTCAACGCCGCAGCGCTCACAAATGATGCCCTTGAAACGTACGCGCTTGTACTTACCGCAGTAGCACTCCCAGTCCTTTTGCGGACCGAAAATCTTCTCGCAGAACAAGCCGTCTTTTTCGGGCTTCAAGGTTCGATAGTTAATCGTCTCTGGCTTTTTCACTTCGCCGTTCGACCACGTACGGATTGAATCCGCCGTAGCCAAACCAATTCGAAGTTGATCAAAAGTATTTACGTCAAGCATTGCCATTTGGTTCAGCCCCTCTCGACCCGACGCGATTCGTCATCATCGCTACCGCGTTCTGGTCGTGAAAGATCAATGCCGAGTTCTTCGGCAGTTCGGAAAATGTCTTCATCGAGTTCGCGCATTTCAATCTCGGCGCCAGAAGTGTTGAGCACTTCGACGTTGAGACAGAGCGCTTGCATTTCTTTAATGAGAACTTTGAAACTCTCGGGAATGCCTGGCTCGGGGATGTTCTCGCCCTTCACAATGGCTTCGTACACCTTGACGCGGCCAAGAACGTCGTCAGACTTAATGGTGAGAAGTTCTTGTAAGCAATACGCGGCGCCATACGCCTCAAGTGCCCACACTTCCATTTCACCAAAGCGCTGACCACCGAACTGTGCCTTACCACCGAGCGGTTGCTGAGTGATCATGGAGTACGGACCAGTTGAACGAGCGTGAATCTTGTCGTCAACCAAGTGAGCGAGTTTGAGGATGTACACAACACCCACCGTGATGGGGTTGTCATAAGCCTCGCCGGTACGACCGTTATAAAGAACCATCTTGCCGTCGTCTTGCATTAAGCGACCGTTATCGCCGTAACGAGAATCAGTTGATTCAGGTTGCAAGTTTTGGAAGATGCTCTTGATCGTCGGATGCTTACCGGCTTCTTCTTCTTCATCCCAGTGAGCACCATCGAAAACGGGCGTGGCGATAAGAGTTGAAGCTGGAGTTACGGGACGCGTTTTCTTTTCGGTGCCGCGCACCGGCTCTTGACCAACAGTTGAACCATTGATCGACCAGCCATAACGAGCGGCATAGCCAAGATGCGCTTCCAGAACCTGACCGACGTTCATACGAGAAGGAACACCAAGCGGATTCAAAATGATGTCCACTGGCGTACCGTCAGCCATGAACGGCATGTCTTCGATCGGGAGAATCTTGGAGATAACACCCTTGTTGCCGTGACGACCAGCCAACTTGTCACCCACGCTGATCTTGCGCTTTTGCGCAACATAAACACGTACAAGTTGATTTACGCCCGGCGGAAGTTCATGGCTTTCATCGCGGCTAAAGACTTTGACGTCAATGACCTTGCCTTGTTCACCATGCGGAACCTTCAACGAGGTGTCGCGAACTTCACGAGCCTTTTCACCGAAGATGGCGCGCAGCAAGCGCTCTTCCGGTGTGAGTTCCGTTTCACCCTTCGGGGTGACCTTGCCCACCAGAACATCGCCGGCATGAACTTCAGCACCAACGCGAATGATGCCGCGTTCGTCTAAGTCAGCAAGGATGTCGTCCGACAAGTTCGGAATATCACGCGTGATTTCTTCCGGACCCAACTTGGTGTCACGGGCATCAATTTCATGCTCATGAATATGAATAGAAGTAAGCACATCGTCTTTCACTAAACGCTCGGAAAGAATGATGGCGTCTTCGAAGTTGTAACCCTCCCATGGCATAAAGGCCACGACGAGGTTTTTACCTAATGCCAATTCACCGTTATCGGTGGACGGACCATGAGCGAGGATGTCGCCCTTGGCTACTTGTTGTCCTGCCTTAACAATTGGCTTTTGGTTAATACAAGTGTCTTGGTTTGAACGTTCAAACTTCAACAAGCGGTATGTCTGACGGCCGAGTTTGGTGTAGTTCACCGTGATGGTGTTGCCATCAACTTCGGCGATAACACCATCATCTTCAGCCATGATCATGTCGGCGGCGTCGCGCGCAGCACGTGATTCGATACCGGTACCGATGTACGGAGCTTCCGAACGCAACAACGGAACAGCCTGACGTTGCATGTTCGCACCCATAAGCGCGCGGTTGGCATCGTCGTGTTCGAGGAAGGGAATTAATGCAGTTGCGACCGAAACAATTTGCTTCGGCGAAACGTCCATCAATTGCACTTCATTCGGCGGAACGTTTGAAATTTCGGTGGTCGCACCGAAGAAGACGTCGCGTTCCAACATGAGTTTCAATTCACCAAGCGTTGCTGCTTGCGGTGAACGACGCACCAAAACGCGATCGGCTTTAAATGTGCCGTCAGGATTTAACGGAGCGTTGGCCTGCGCAACGACGTATGCCTCTTCTTCGTCGGCAGCCAAGTAAACGATTTCGTCGGTGACGCGACCATTTACAACTTTGCGATAAGGCGATTCGATAAATCCGAATTCATTAACGCGGGCGAATGTAGCCAGCGCGCCGATAAGACCGATGTTCGGACCTTCCGGCGTTTCAATCGGGCACATACGTCCGTAGTGAGAAAAGTGAACGTCACGCACTTCGAAGCCGGCACGTTCACGTGACAAACCACCCGGGCCGAGCGCCGAAAGACGACGACGGTGAGTAAGGCCAGAAAGTGGATTGACCTGATCCATGAACTGCGAAAGCTGCGAAGTTCCAAAGAACTCTTTGATTGCAGCCACAACCGGACGGATGTTGATCAATGTTTGCGGCGTAATGGCTTCCACGTCTTGGGTGGTCATGCGTTCACGCACAACACGTTCCATACGGGAAAGACCAATACGAACCTGGTTTTGAATTAATTCACCAACCGAACGAATACGACGGTTAGCAAAGTGATCTTGATCGTCAAGGCGATAGCCAGGTTCAGCGTTGACCAAGTTCAACAAGTAAGTGGTAGCGGCCAAAACTTCCGACGGCGTAAGAACTGATTGATCGGGTTCGGGACGCTCTAATTGAATGCCGAAAATTTGTTCGATCTTGTCGAGTTCCGGTCCAAGTTTACGATTCAACTTATAACGACCAACGCGGGAAAGATCGTAACGACGGCTTTCAAAGAATGCGTTGCGGAAATACGCCTTCGCCGATTCAACCGACGGCGGTTCGCCTGGACGAGCGCGCTTGTAAATTTCAACTAACGCTTCGTCTTGCGAAATGGCTACTTCGCGATCCTTGTCCCATTGACCTTCAAGAAAATCAAAGTGCTGGACAAAGCGATCAAGGAAGCCGGGATAATTTTCTTCGTCGTAACCCAACGCACGCAGAAGAACGAACAACGAAAGACGACGCTTACGGGCAACGCGTGCACCAGCGGTTACGTCTTTACCGGGCTTTTGTTCAACGTCGAATTCAATCCATTCACCGCGGTAAGGATGAATGGTGCCGGTTACTAACTGATGCTTTTGCAAGTTACGCAAACGGAAACGTTCACCTGGTTGGAAAATCACACCGGGCGAACGAACAAGTTGAGAAACAACAACGCGCTCGGTGCCGTTGATGACGAACGTTCCTTTTTCGGTCATCATCGGGAAATCACCCATGAACACTGTTTGTTCTTTAATTTCTCCGGTTGACGCGTTCATAAAACGCGCGCGCACAAAAATTGGTGCAGAGAAGGTCATGTCCTTCTCTTTGCATTCTTCAACGGTGAACTTGGGCGGCGGACGAAGGTCTTCGTCTTCCGGATCAAATTCAAGTTCAAGTTGCAACGTTTCGGTGAAGTCCTTAATTGGACTGATGTCACGGAACGTTTCAGCCAAACCTTGGTTAAGGAACCACTCGAATGATTCGCGTTGGATTGCGATCAAGTCAGGTAGTTGTAGGGCTTCGTCGAGATTCGCGAACGAATAACGGTCACGCACTAATGGACGAGCAGACAAGGAGAACTCCTCGGTCGTAAGGGTGGGAACACTGTTGGCATCGGGGCGCGTCGAAACGTGCGGAACGGATCGGCCACTCCCGAGAGCGTTACAGGGCGGACCGGTAATCCTATGCCTGGGCGCGTAGTAGAGCAACCCCGGAATCCTGAGGATTCAGGCCTGGCCTCGGGGGATCATCCACTTCTACCCCGGTCAGATTGGCGGGCAACCTAGACCCCCAGCGGCCAGCGGTCAAGCACTGGGACAAAATTTGGCCCCAGAAATGACAATGGCCCGCCATAAAGGCGGGCCATTGAACCGATTTTGAACTGTCTTACTTGAGTTCGACAGTGGCGCCGGCGCCTTCGAGGGCGGCCTTTGCCTTTTCGGCGTCTTCCTTCGACACATGCTCGAGCACGGTCTTGGGGGCTCCATCAACAAGATCCTTGGCTTCTTTAAGGCCGAGGTTGGTGAGCGCACGAACCTCTTTGATGACCTGGATCTTCTTGTCGCCAGCATCGGCGAGAACGACATCGAATTCGTCCTTTTCCGCTGCGGCTTCGCCACCGCCACCGCCACCGGCAGCTGGTGCAGCAGCAACAGCAACGGGGGCCGCGGCAGTTACGCCGAACTTCTCTTCGAAGTCTTTTAACAGTTCGCTCAACTCGAGCACCGACATTCCGGCGATCGCGTCGAGGATTTCTTCCTTGGTAGCCATTTAGCTCTCCTGGGTTTCACCCTCGGCATCGGCCGGGGCATCGTCTGTAGTTTCTTCGGCTGCTTGTGCAACCGGTTCTTCGGTGGTCTCTTCTGAAGCTGCATCGGCAGAAGCAGGTGCTTCTTCCGCTGTCGGTTCGGCTGCTGGTGCAGATGCGGGTGCACCAGGTGCACCGCCCTTTTCGATCAACGCAGATAATGCATAAGCAAAATCGCGCGGAACGGCTTGCAGCAATCCGGCGAAACGTTGCATCGGTGCGGCCAAAAGGCCAGCAAAGCGTGCGAGAAGTTCCTCGCGCGGGGCAACATCAGCCAGGGCTTGTGCGTCTTGTGCGGAGAGCAATTTGTCTCCTAAAACGCCGCCCTTAACCACCAGATTGGGATTGCCCTTCGCAAAATCACGAAGAGCTTTGGCCACGGTTACGGGGTCGCCGTTTCCGCCAGCCGGAACGAAGGCGATGGCCGTCGGTCCGGTGAGGTGTTCGTCGAGATCAAGGCCAAGATCACGTGTTGCAAAACGCACCAACGTGTTTTTGTACACCTTGTACTCGCCACCGGCTTCACGAAGTGATCGACGCAACGCTGCCAACTCAGTGACATTGATGCCTCGATATTCCGTAAGAAGCACTGCGTCAGCATTATCAAAGCGCTCGCGCACTTCGGTAACTACTGCCACCTTCTCCGGTCTCGGGTTTTCCATCGCACCTCCTCTCTCTGGTGAGTGGGTATCGGTTAAGAGCACATGTGTGTTCTCAACCGCTGGACTGGTACGAATCGGATTCGTACCGGGTTGCCTCGTTATGAGATTCACCAACAACAGGCGTAAAAAACACAACGGGGCGTCCGCCGCATGCGCGAGAACGCCCCGAAAAGCTTTGGGAAGTTCACCTCGTCAGGTGGGTCGAAACCTTTTATTCCCACTAAGTGGGCACCGGATGTCTGCGGCGAGCGGATTTAGTTGGGAGACCTTGCGATCTCAAGACGTAAAACGGTACCGGCAATGCACCACGAAGGCCAATTGCCAATAAAAAGCGAAGAGTTAGACCTCTTCGGTGACAAACATGCGCTGGGTATCGACCTTGACACCCGGGCCCATAGTTGATGCCACCACAACTTTTTTGAAATAACGACCCTTAGCGGAAGAAGGCTTGGCCTTTTCCAACTCTTCTAAGACCGCTTTCATATTGGCGGTGAGTGCGCTTACTTCAAATGAAACTTTGCCGATCGGAACATGAACATTTCCTTGACGATCGGTGCGGTATTCAACCTTGCCGCCTTTGAAGTCGGCAACGGCTTTACCAACATCAGGTGTCACAGTTCCGGTCTTCGGGTTTGGCATCAAACCACGCGGACCAAGTTGACGACCTAACTTGCCAACCTGCGGCATTAAATCTGGTGTGGCGATAAGCAGATCAAAATCCATCATGCCGCCTTCGATCTGTGCAATCAGATCATCAGCGCCGACAATGTCTGCACCTGCTTCGCGTGCTTCGGCTGCTTGTTCGCCTGCAGCAACAACTGCGATACGAACATCGGTACCTGTTCCTGATGGCAATCCAACCGTGCCGCGAATCATTTGATCTGCTTTACGAGGATCAACACCTAAACGAACAGCAAGTTCAACTGTTTCATCGAACTTGGCCGACGCCATTGATTTCACCATGCCAACTGCATCATTCACACTGAATAATTCAGCGCGATCAAAAGATGCGGCGGCTGCGTTGTATTTCTTTCCATGCTTTGCCATCTCGGCTCCCTCAGTCAGGCAAAGTCAAAAAGACTTTGCAACGAAAACACCCATCGGGCGAGGTTGTCCCGATCGTGGTGGTACTGCGAACTAAACGATTTCGATTCCCATTGAACGCGCAGTGCCGGCAACTTGGAGTCGTGCGGCTTCAATGTCATTGGCGTTCAAGTCAGGCATCTTCACTTGAGCAATTTCCGTAACTTGCGCTTCGGTAATTGATCCTGCAACTGCTTTCGACGGAGTTTGTGAACCCTTGTCGAGACCAGCGGCTTGTTTGATTAACACCGACGTTGGTGGTGTCTTCAAAATAAAAGTGAACGAACGATCTTCGAAGATGGTGATTTCCACCGGGATGATGGTTCCCTTTTGCGCTTCTGTCTTCGCGTTGTATTCCTTGCAGAAGTCCATGATGGCAACGCCATGCGGACCGAGCGCGGTACCAACGGGCGGGGCCGGTGTGGCGCCACCTGCTGGGATTTGAATTTTTACGACGGCCGAAACCTTTTTCTTGGCCATATTCCTGTCTCGCTTTAAGGGGTCGATGCGCTAGGCGCAGCGTGAAATTTTGGCGGCAAAGGGCCGCCCATGACAAATGCGGAGTTGCTAGAGCTTCGCTACCTGCGAAAACTCCAGTTCCACTGGGGTTTCTCGGCCGAAGATATTGACTAATACCTTCACCTTGAGTTGGTCTTCGTTGATCTCGACGATCTCGCCGGAGAAGTCAGCGAACGGGCCTTCCTTCACGCGCACCGTCTCCCCCATCTCGTATTCGAGACGTGGCTTGCCGCGCTTTGAAGTGAATTCTTCCGTCTCATCTTTAACTGTGAGGAAGTTTTCGACATCACGTCGCGGTAACGGCGACGGCTTCGCACCTTGACCAACGAAACCGGTAATGCCCGGAGTATTACGAATGACGTACCAAGAATCGTCAGTGAGATCACAACGCACTAACAAATAACCTGGGAAGACTTTCTTTTGTACAACTTGCTTCTTGCCGTTTTTAAATTCCACGACGTCTTCCAAAGGAATAACAACTTCGTGGATGCTTTCTTCCATGTTCATAGAAGAAATACGGGCTTCAAGATTTTGCTTTACCTTTTTTTCGTATCCGGATTGTGTATGTACGACATACCAACGACCGGGACGGTCATAAGGGCTTTGCGGACGCGGACGCGATTCTTCTAAAAGATCGTCGGCATCAATTACTTCTACGTCAATCTCAGTTTCGGTTGCGGTGTCGATTGCCGTGATTTCAGAAACGCCCGTCGAATCGAAAGTTTCAACTTCCGCCTCAACAACATCAATCGATTCGTTTTCGTACATGCTCATTTATTCAGCAACTTCATGACGGCTTCGGAGAACACCCAGTCAACGCCGAAAATGACCAGGGTGAACAGGACGATGGTGACTAAAACGATGATCGTGTAATTGATCGTTTCCGAACGAGTTGGCCACGCAACTTTGCGAAGTTCTGATCGGATTTCGCGTACAAACTCGGTTGGTCCGGTGCGCTCTTTACGAGTTTGGGGGCCGCGTCGGGTACGAATAGGTTCGCCGTCGGGGCCTAATTCACCCTGACGTTGCAGCATTCTCTTCTGTTCACGATTGAGAGCCATGCGAACTTTCCATCTTGTTAGTGAGGTGCGCCGAAGCGACCTATGTGAGCAGGGCAGAAGGGACTCGAACCCCCAACCGCCGGTTTTGGAGACCGGTGCTCTACCAATTGAGCTACTGCCCTAGGGCATTTCCGGATCCAACAGGGTACCAGTCGACTACTTCGACAGGTCTGGCGGACCGGAAAGGGCAAGCCTAGACCCGCCTCGTGGCCGCTAGCGAACCGAAAAAATTGCTAGCGGGTCTCCTTATGGGCCGTGTGGGCACGGTCCCATTTGCAGTACTTGGTGAGTTCGATCCGCTCACGGTCGTTGATTTTGTTTTTTGTCGTGATGTAGTTGCGGCGCTTGCACACTTGGCATTCCAAGGTGACTTGCACTCGCTTGTCATTCTTCGCCACGTCGGCTCCTCAATTCTTTACTTCAGGATTTTGGTGACGCGACCTGCGCCAACCGTGCGGCCACCCTCACGAATAGCGAAACGAAGACCTTCTTCCATCGCGATCGGGTGAATCAACTCAACGGTCATTTCCGTGTTATCACCAGGCATACACATCTCAGTGCCCGCCGGTAACGAAATCTGACCAGTCACATCAGTCGTACGGAAATAAAACTGCGGACGATAATTCGTAAAGAACGGCTTATGACGACCGCCTTCTTCCTTCGTCAACACATACGTCTGCGCTTCGAACTGCGTATGAGGAGTAATCGAACCCGGCTTGGCTAACACCTGACCACGCTCAACATCTTCCTTCTTCGTTCCACGCAACAACGCACCAATGTTGTCACCAGCCTGACCTTCATCAAGCAACTTACGGAACATCTCAACACCAGTACACGTCGTCTTTTGCGTCGGACGAATACCAACAATCTCAATTTCATCACCAGTGCGAACAATGCCCTGCTCAACACGACCAGTCACAACCGTGCCACGACCAGTAATGGTGAACACATCCTCAATCGGCATCAAGAACGGCTTATCAGTATCACGAGTCGGCTGCGGAATATACGAATCAACCGCTTCCATCAACTCCAAAATCTGCGCCTTCGCCGTCTCATCACCCTCAAGAGCCTTCAACGCAGAAACCTTCACCACCGGCACATCATCACCAGGGAACTCATACTCATTCAACAACTCACGAACCTCAAGCTCCACCAAATCAAGAAGTTCCTCATCATCAACCATGTCAACCTTGTTCAACGCAACCACAATCGCCGGCACACCAACCTGACGTGCCAACAACACATGCTCACGCGTCTGCGGCATCGGACCATCAGCAGCCGACACCACCAAAATCGCACCATCAACCT
>CAYOHV010000002.1:0-5677 GCA_964403825.1 uncultured Bifidobacterium sp.
GCCACGCAATACAGCATCCTCGATCATGTTGGTAAGGCAACTTGCAATGGTGATGTTGGATTTGGTCTGTTCGAACATTCAATTGCCGGACGTCATACACCCAGCGGATTCGCTGACGGATCGGTAATGGCGCCCTAAGGGCATTGCCGTTTTACGAAGGCATTACTAAACCGAGATTGCGCTGGGCTCGTTCTAAAACGGGTCCAGCCATTTCGCGCGCTTTCGCCGCACCTTGGGCTAGCAAGCGCGCCGTTTCGGCAGGATCGGCAGCCAGTTCGGCATAACGCGCTTGGATCGGACGCAACATTTCGCAGACCGCATCCGCGCAAGCAGTTTTGAGATCGCCATAACGAGTGAATTGACTCGCAAGCGCTTCGGGATCTTGATCGGTTGCGCCACCGAGAATGGAAAGAAGATTAGATACACCGGGTTTATTTTCCGGATCGAAGCGAACTTCAGTTTCCGTATCGGTCACAGCCCGTTTAATTTTCTTGGCGATGTCATTTAAATCTTCGAGCACCAAAATCGTGCCTTGAGGTGAATCATCTGATTTCGACATCTTGCGCGTCGGGTGTTGAAGATCCATCACGCGAGCACCGACCTTGGGAATGGCCGCCGACGGAACCACAAATGTCTTTCCGTAACGACTATTGAAACGTTCGGCGATATCGCGGGAAAGTTCGAGATGCTGACGTTGGTCATCGCCGACGGGAACGCGATCAGTGTCATAAAGCAAAATATCGGCCGCCATTAAGGCGGGGTACGTGAAGAGACCGGCGGAAACAAATTCGGCGCCATCGCTTTTATCTTTGAACTGCGTCATACGGCGGAGTTCGCCAAAAGACGCAGTGCACTCCAAAATCCAGGCGAGACCCGTATGTTCGGGGACATGGCTTTGAATGAAGAGCGTGCTTTTTTGCGGATCGATACCGATGGCCATCAAAAGTTGCGCTAATTCGGTGGTGCGCTGACGAAGTTCCGTCGGATCCTGGGGCACGGTTAAGGCGTGTAGATCGACAACACAAAAGATGGAATCGGCATCATTTTGGTCGGCGACCCAGTATTTGAGCGCACCCAAAAGGTTGCCTAATTGCACCGGACCGGTGGGCTTGATCCCAGAAAAAACTCGCGTCATATGTCTTCATCGTAGATGGCACAGCCACCGACCCAATCGGCTTTATTGTTAGAAGGTGCCTTATGAGGTTCAGACACCGGTCTACGAAGGTCCCTTCGATCTTCTGCTCCACTTGATTCTGCGCGAACAAGTGGATCTCTATGAGATTTCCTTGGCACGAATTGTCGATGCCTATTTGGCTGAGATTGAGCGCATGGAACAACTCGACCTCGATATCACGACCGAGTTCCTTCTCATTGCGGCCACATTGGTGGAGTTGAAATGCAAGCGGCTTCTCCCTGAAGACGCCGATGTTGATCTTGATGATGAGTTTGCGCTTTGGGAAGAACGCGACTTGTTAATTGCGCGCTTGCTTGATTGCAAGACATTTAAAGACGCGGCCATGGTGTTAAGCCAAATGTTTGATTCCGCTGCGCTCAGCCTGCCGCGCACCGCCGGTCCGGAAGAACATTTTTTGGAAATGGCCCCCGACCTTCTCGAAGGCGTCGACATCGACGATCTCAAAAAGGCGTACTTGCGGGCAATGACGCCCAAGCCCGTTCCGGTGGTAAGCGTCGACCACATCCATCAAGTTCGACTTAGCGTGGCTGAAGCCGTTGAAGAACTGATTGATGAATTGCCACGTATGGGGCGAATCACATTTCGTCGACTTACCGAATCATTCGTTGAGCGCCTTGAAATCGTGGTGCGTTTTTTGGCTGTCCTTGAATTGTTCAAACAGGGTTTTATTGATTTAGATCAGCCCCGCGCTTTCGGCGATATCGAAATTGTTTGGTTAGATTCTCCCGCACTTGGCGTTGCTGATATCGCCGGTATTGATTCCTACGAAGGTTGAGTAACGATGTCGAGCGAAATTAAGCGCGGATTAGAAGCAATGATTTTGGTGGCCGATACACCCGTGCCCACCGATGTCTTGGCGTCGTTAACGCAGATCAAAGCGCCTGAAGTTGAAAAGCTCTTAGAGGAGTTAGCCAACGAATACAAAGAACAGCAGCGAGGCTTTCTTTTAGTCAAGGTTGCTGGCGGTTGGCGCTATCAAAGTCATCCTGATTGCGCGCCGTATGTCGAGTCTTTTGTTTTAGAAGGTCAATCAGCGCGTTTAAGTGCTGCGGCGTTAGAAACCTTGGCCATCGTGGCTTATAAGCAGCCGATCAGTCGCGCTCAGATCGCCGCTATTCGTGGCGTCGGTGTTGACTCGGTGGTGCGCACCCTTGAACAACGCGGCTACATCGCCGAAGTTGCTCGTGACCCTGGTCCGGGCCAAGCAGTGTTGTTTGGTACCACGCCGGAATTTTTAATGAAGATGGGTATCGATTCACTTTCGCAACTTCCCGCCATTGCTGATTTCGTTCCCGGCGCTGATGTAGTGGAAGCCTTGGAAATGGGTCTGCGGGTTGAAGTGGATGTCACTGATTTCGCGCCCAGTGAAGACGAATCGCAGCCACTTACCATCGATCAACTCGAAGCAGGGGACGACTAGTGCCCGAGGGCGAACGCCTTCAGAAAGTATTGGCCCGGGTGGGGATCGGTTCACGACGAGTTTGTGAGGATTTCATTGCCGCGGGGCGAGTCACGGTCAATGGTGAAGTTGCGGTGCTTGGTCGGCGCGTTGATGTTGAAAACGACGCAGTTGAAATCGATGGTGCACCCATCGGTATTCGTCCCGGTTTGATTTATTTGTTGTTGAACAAACCGAAAGGTGTCATCACCACCGCTGATGATCCTGAAGGACGCCAAACCGTTATGGAATTGGTGCCCAGCGAACCACGCGTTTTCCCCGTTGGTCGTCTCGATATGGAAACCGAAGGTTTGCTTTTGCTTACCAACGATGGGGAACTGGCGTTTCGTTTAACGCACCCATCATTTGGTGTGGAAAAGGAATATGTCGCTTATGTCGAAGGCGAACCTTCTCGCAATGTTTTACGTCAGTTGCGTTTAGGCGTTGAACTTGATGACGGAATTACCGCACCGGCGAAAGCCTCGTTAGTTTCACCGTCAGTGATCCGCCTCACGCTGCATGAAGGACGTAATCGACAAGTACGTCGTATGTGTGAAGCCGTTGGTCACCCGGTCACGAGACTGGTGCGAGTCCGAGTGGGTCCGATTGCCGATCGCAAATTGAAGCCAGGGACATGGCGTGAACTCACCCAAGCGGAACTGCATTCGCTGCAAAAGGCCGTCGCACACGACAAATCCCTTACCGATCTGGCCACCGAAGCCATCTAGTATCGAATCGTGAGCAAGAAGCTTTGTGCTCTGCGGGGCGCCACCACAGTTGATGAAGACACACCAGATCAGGTGCGGTCTCGGACCATCGCGCTCTTGAAAGAAATGATGGATCGCAATTCGATCGAACTGGATGACATCGTGAGCGTAATTTTCACAGTCACCAGTGATGTTCATTCGATGTTTCCGGCGACGGCCGCCCGCGATATTGGCTTTGGTGGCATTCCACTTATTTGTGCGCGCGAGATTGATGTTGAAGGCGCGCTACCGCTTTGTTTGCGCGTTTTGATGCATTTCGAAACCGACATTCCACGATCACAACTACGTCCGATCTATGCCGAAGGCGCAATCGTTTTACGCGAGGATCTGCAAACGTGAATGCGCTGATTATCGGCGTTGGATTAATTGGCGGTTCGATTGGGCTTCGCTTGCGAGCCATGGGTTGGCATGTTGTCGGTCGTGATAACGACGCAGTGCTGAATGATGCCCTCGCAGTAGGTGCCATAGACGAAATCGCTCCCGATGGTTTTCTGTCCGGTATTGACCTCACCTTCGTTGCCACGCCGGTGGGCAAGTTACCGGCGGCCATTGCACAAGCACTTGTCGATACCGATGGAATCGTTACCGATGTAGGCAGTGTGAAAGCGAATCTGCTGCCGCTGTTTGCTAACGCGCGCGTCGTGGGCGGTCATCCCATGGCCGGAAGTGAACAAGAAGGTGTGCGGGGAGCGCGCGCTGATCTTTTTGAGGGTCGTACATGGGTGCTAACTCCCATTGCTGAAACAGATAACGATGCATTGGCGTTAGTGCGAAGTGTGGTGTCGGATTTCGGTGCCGAAGTTGTTTCGTTACCGCCCGATCGTCACGATTCAATGGTGGCGGTTGTTTCTCATGTTCCGCATCTCACTGCTGCATCGCTTATGAGTTTGGCTGATGATCGCAGTAGTGAACATCGTGGTCTGTTGCGCTTAGCCGCAGGTGGCTTTCGCGATATGACGCGTATCGCGTCGGGTCATCCGGGAATCTGGCCCGATATTTGTGCGGAAAATCGCACCGCCATCGTGGCCGAACTTGATCGTTTGCTCGAACAACTTTCAACCTTGCGCACCATCGTCGCCGAGGAAAATCGCGATGAACTGCTCGAAGTTTTAGAACGAGCGCGGTTGGCCCGAATGGCGTTACCGGCGCGCTTCACAAAACCTTCGGAACTGGTGGAAGTGCGCATTCCCGTCGAGGATCGTCCTGGTGCACTGGCCTCCATCACCATGTTGGCCACCGAATTAGATGTATCAATCGCTGACATTGAGATCGCGCACTCGGTTGAAGGCGATGAGGGTGTCGTCATCTTGTTGGTCGAGGCTGTGAATGGAGAACGTCTCGAGCAAGCGTTGCGGGCGAATGATTACCGACCCGTTGTACGTCCCCTCGATGGACAAAGGCCATGACCGCCCGCGTCATTCAACCTTTCGACGGTCCCGTTAATGCCGTCATTCGACCGCCTGGTTCTAAATCAATCACCAATCGAGTGCTGGTGGTCGCCGCACTCGCCACCGGAGAATCCACTCTTGAAGGTGTTCTTTTTGCTGATGACACCGAAGCAATGTTGGACGGTATAGCTGCCCTAGGTGCCAAGGTTGAAATTGATCGTGATCGCCAGCGTGTGGTGGTTACTGGAACGGGCGGAACATTCCGCAGCGGCGATGTCTTTGCTAATCAATCCGGAACAACGGCGCGCTTTTTAGCCGCGGCCAGTGTTGTGGCTGATGGTCCTGTTCGTCTTGATGCGGATGAAGCAATGCGTCGCCGTCCCATGAATGAACTCTTTGAGGTGATGTCGCACCTTGGGGTGGCCGTACAGTCAAACAACGGCGCGCTGCCCGCCACCATTGATGGTGGAAATTTTCATTCCGTTGATGTCGAAATTGGTGGCGATACCAGTTCGCAATTTCTCTCAGCATTGTTATTGGCTGGGCCATGTTTCGCCGAAGGGTTATCGCTGCGGTTACGCAAACCGTTGGTGTCGCGGCCCTATGTCGATATGACGTTGCAAATCATGCGTGAGTTTGGCGCCGAAGTTTCCGTCACCGAACGGGACGACGTTATCGATTTCCATGTGCTCGAAACCGGTTATCAGGCCCGCCGCTATGACATTGAACCCGATGCTTCGGCTGCGTCTTATTTTTTCGCATTGCCAATTGTTTGCGGAGGGCAAATCACTGTCGACGGTTTGGGACGAAACTCTCTGCAAGGCGATACACGTTTCGTTGATGTCTTGGAACAGATGGGCGCTCAGGTAGAAAAGGGCGACTACTCAAT
>CAYOHV010000002.1:5777-31714 GCA_964403825.1 uncultured Bifidobacterium sp.
AAACTCGAATTAGCGGTATTGGTTTCATTCGCAAAAAGGAAACGGATCGCATAGGCGCGGTTGTTACCGAATTGCAGCGTCTCGGCGTTCAGGCCGCCAGCGAAGATGACGGCATGGTGATTACCGGCGGGCCAATCAATGCGGCTGAAATTGAGACGTATCAAGATCACCGCATGGCGATGTCATTTTCGGTCATTGGTGCTGGAGCCGAAGGCGTGACGATTCTCAATCCCGAATGTGTGGCCAAGACCTATCCCACGTTTTTTGAAGACTTTGAAAATGTGCGCCAACAATCAAAGGCCGAGAAAGCAAATGTCATTGCCATTGATGGCCCGGCGGGTTCCGGTAAATCAACGGTTGCGCGCGCGGTTAGTGATGCCACCAAACTTTCTTATCTTGATACCGGTGCGATGTACCGATCAGTGGCTTGGGTGTGCCTGCAACAAGGCATCGATATGCAAAACGCGGCGGCAGTGGCCGAGGCCGCACATGCCATGGATTTACAGATGCATGAAAACGGCACGGTGATGGCCAATGGAACAGACGTCACCGCCGCAATCCGCACTGATGAAGTGAATGCGGCGGTAAGCATTGTGGCTGCCATCACCGAAGTGCGCGCCGAGATGCGTCGTCGTCAACGCCAATGGGCCTTCACTCATGGCGGGGGAGTCATGGAAGGACGCGATATCGGTTCTGTGGTCTTTGCCGATGCGCGTCTCAAGGTGTATTTAGATGCGCGCCCCGAAGTGCGCGCCGCACGACGTTCGGCCGAGACACAAGGCGTCGTGGAAAAAGTTCAAGAATCACTTTTGCGACGCGATGAAATGGATTCCACTCGTGCCGCTGATCCGTTGCGTGTTTCTGATGACGCCGTCGTCATCGATACCAGCGATATGACTATCGTTGAAGTCGTCGAGACAATCGTTGATTTATACCGCCAGAGATCCTCATGACTGATGAGCTTTACATTCCTTCGGGACACGAAAAGGGTGAAGAACTCACTCGTATCCAGCGTTATACGTACAGTTTCTTTCGCGCTCTCATCGAACTTTTTTGCCGTTTGTATTTCCGCTTAGAAGTAAAAGGTCGGGAGAACATTCCTTCCAGCGGCGCGTTCATCGTTTCGCCCATTCATCGTTCGTATCTTGATACGCCGGTATTGGGCGCTATGACGAATAAACGCATGCGGTACATGGGCAAAGAATCGCTATGGACAAACAAACCACTGGGTTGGTTTCTCACCACCGTTGGCGGTTTTCCGGTGCAACGTGGCACTGCTGATCGTGAAGCGTTGAACGCGGCGCTCACCGTTGTGCAACGCGGTGAACCGTTGGTGATGTTTCCCGAAGGCACGCGTCAATCGGGTCCGGTTATTTGTGATGTGTTTGATGGTCCGGCCTATGTGTCATGCCGTACCGGCGCGCCGATTTTGCCCGTGGGCTTAGGCGGCACTGAATCAGCAATGCCGAAGGGTAAGAAGTTCATTCGTCCGGTGAAAATGGTGATCATCATCGGTGAGCCCATTTATCCGCCGCCTAAATCTGAATCGGGTCGAGTTTCTCGTCGTGCAGTGCGAGAGTTAACCGAACAACTTTCAGCGGCGATTCAAGATCGCTTCGATGAGGCTCAATTGCGGGTGGGGAAGCCCAACCAGCATTAACGGTTTCTTCAACCATTCGCAGGGCTGAATCGCAAACGACCAATGGTCGCGTTGTAGTCTTGGCGAAATCACCGGGGGGAACGATGGCAAAAATGGGCGTTAGCAATGGAATCGCCGCAGTTGATGCGATGACCGAAGTGGTGTTGGCTGAAGCCGCCAATTGCGAAAAGGAACGCACACTCACTGCGCCTGTAGTGGAAGCCATGTGGGACACCGGCTTGATGTCGTTTATGAATCCCGCTGAAGCCGGCGGTAAAGAGCCGACCTTTGCCGAGATGATCGATGTTTGGGAAATGATGGCCTATCTCGATGGCTCGTTTGGTTGGATCGGAATTGCCAACCTTCCGTCGGCCGCCGCCATGGCGGCGTATTTGCCTGAGGAAGGTTTTGCCGCCACGTTTGGTTCCGCACCGCGAGTGACTATGGGCGGACAGTTCGCTCCTAATGGTCAGGGCGTGCGCGTCGAAGGTGGATTCCGCGTCAGCGGTTCCTGGAATTTTGGTTCTGGCACCGGTCATAGTGAATTTGTTTGTGCAGGATTTTTAGGTCTTGACGATGGCAATCTCATGTTTGAAGAAGATGGTGAGATCGCACTTTTCGCCGCGGTTATTCATCGTGACGACATCAATTTCACCGATGGTTGGCATGTTCAAGGTTTACGCGGAACCGGATCATTCGATTACAACGTCACCGATCTTTTCGTTCCCGATTCGCAAGTGATTTCGCTTTTTGAACGTAACCCGCAACGCGGTTCGTCACCTGTTTTCAAAATGGGATTGATGGCTATTACCGCCGCCGGACACGCGGCGTGGATTTTGGGTGTGGCTAAATCAATGCTCGATGACGTGAAAGAACTTTCAGCCACCAAAGCGCGTATGGGCGATATGTCGACCTTGGCGCACCGTACTTCTTTCCAACATGGCTATGCCCATCATTTAGGAATGTGGCGCGCCGCCGATTTGTTGGTGCGCGACACATTCACCAGTGTCGAACAAGCAATCGCCAATGGCGAGGAACTCACACCGTTAATGCGGGCTGATATGCGCATTGCGGCCACCTATGCCACCGAAGCCAGTCGTGAAATTGCGCAGTGGGCACATTTGGCTGCGGGCACAACGGCAATTCGTGAAGGATCACGTTTGGAACGCGCTTTCCGTGATGTTTACACCGGAACTCAACACGCCTTCATCAACGAAAAGACCTACATCGAATCAGCGCAGGTTCATCTCGGATTAGTAGAAAACCACCGCGGTCTGTAACGCAACCGCAGTAATGGTGCGGCGAAAATTAAGCGCCCGCGGTGAGTTTGCGAATTAACGGAATGAAATGTTCGAGCGGCAACGTGTCGTAGTTGTCGTCGAACGCAATTTGATCCCATTCATCAGCGAACTGAGCGGCCAAAGCAAACTGTTCCGGCGTCAACGTTTCGCGATGTTGTTCGCGGGCATCAGGGTCGCCACCAAAGTGGTGGTAGTAGTGCTTGCCCTGGAAATCTTGATGAACGCGAATCATTTGGTAAACGTCTTCACGCACATAAGGACGAATCATTTCGGCAGCAATCGCACCATGATTGGTGACAGTGATCGCCTTACCGGCATCGTGCATAAGCGAAGCGAAAACAACTTCTTCATCGGCGCCGGCGCGCTCGGCCAGCGTGGCTGTTTGTAAACAGTGGGTGAGTTGATCGCAGTTAAAGCCGTCAGTGATTTCGGCTAACGACTCAAGCAACATGATCATGCGATCGCCAACGCGATCACGATTAGCAAAATGTTGCGAACCGATATGAAGCCATTGCTCTTGGGTGGACTCGTCCATGCGAGTGAAACTCGTTGTCATGGCTCTATTTTGCCGCGTTTAGCCGCCGATAGTGAGTTGGATACCCAAAAAGACCGCCACGACGGCGGCAATGAGGCTGACTGCTCCGCCAATGGCCAAGGCAGGCTTGGAAGTTCCTGCGGCATGGACGATGGCAGCAATGGCGGTGGCCGCCACCATAAGCATCTTCACACCGAAGGTGGCGTTCCAACTCGTTCCTTTATCGCTCGGATTTTCCGCCAACAAACTCCAGATGCCGGTGACGATCAGCACCGCAAACGCGGCCCAGGCCAATTGATTGAATTTTTTGGCCGCCAGTTTGGGCGCGTCATTGCCAACGCCGCGCAGCACCGGCAGTAAACCCAAAAGAACAAGTTGACCGCCCACCCATACGGTGGCGGCCATGACATGTAAGAACAAACGAATTGACTCAGCCGTAATAGGAATCATGAGTTCTTAACTTAGCGAAGCCAAAACATCACTGGCGTGAACATCTCGATCACTTAGGGCCTGACGACGCGAGAGCGATCCACCTAAAAGGAAAGTGGCGGCTGCATCGGTAGCAGCAATGAGATCACGCAAATTGCGCGGGGGAGGGAAGTATTCGTCTTCTTCGGTGACGCGCACTTCTTCAACGCCATCTTTCGGATTGAGTTTGGCGATAACGGCTTCGACTAACTCTTCTGGAGCAGACGCACCCGCCGTTACACCCACAACTCCGTGTAAATCATCGGGCAATTCCTCGGCGCTGTTCACCCGAAATACTTGCGAGCATCCGGATTGACGAGCCAACGATTCGAGCGCACGCGTATTGGATGAATTGGCCGAGCCGATAACAACAACAGCATTGCATTGCGGTGCGATTTCCAAAAGCGCCGACTGACGATTGGTAGTGGCAAAACACAGATCGCTACGTCCCGGCACCCACATTTCTGGAAAGCGTTCTTTCGTGGCGTCTAAAACATCAGCCCAATCGCGATGACTAAGCGTGGTTTGAGCGAGCAATGCAACGGGTTCGGTGAAGGTGGGAAGTTGAGCAACTTCTTCAACCGATTCGACGCGATGAATGTTGTCCGGAGCAACGGCCATTGTGCCGACTGCTTCTTCGTGGCCTTCATGGCCGACATAAACAATTTGATAACCCTTACCAGCGCGCACCTTTACTTCATGATGCACTTTGGTGACTAAAGGACAAACCGCATCAACCACATATCCACCGTTATCTTTTGCAGCCTGCACAACTTCTGGTGCCGAGCCATGCGCGCTCAACATGATGGGGCGACCCGGTGGTACTTCAGAAATATCGTCAACAAACACGACGCCTAAATCGCGGAAACGATTCACAACACGTTGATTGTGAACGATCTCGTGATAGCAGTAGACGGGTGCATCGAATGATCGCACCATCCAGGCCAACGCTTTAATGGCCATTTCCACACCAGCGCAGAAACCGCGCGGAGCGGCCAACAACACCTTGTCAACGCCATGTGAAGTGGGGGAGGAAGCGCTCGACGACATAGCCCCCACGTTATCGGCGGTAGCCTTTAGTTATGTCTGCACCGCGAGTCGTAAGCGTCGCGCCGGCGTCGCCCGCAGCCAACGCGGGGATCGCGCCGGGCGATGAGATCCTCCGTATTAATGGAACGATCCCTCGCGATGTCATTTCCTACCGCCTTTTGGTCGATGAGGCTGACCCGCAAATTGATCTTCTGCGGGGCGGAATGGAACTCACCGTCGAAGTGGAAAAGAACGAAGGCGAGGCCCTCGGGCTGGAAGTTCATTCGGCGGTTTTCGATCAGATTCGCACCTGCGATAACCATTGCGAGTTTTGCTTTATCTATCAATTGCCACCCGGATTACGGAAAAGCCTGTATCTGAAAGACGACGATTACCGCTTGTCGTTTCTTTACGGCAACTTCACCACGCTGACTCGATTTACCGAATCGGACTTCGAGCGGGTCGTCTCGGAAGGTTTAAGCCCGCTGCATGTATCTATCCATGCCACTGATCCCGAATTGCGTACTGAGATGTTGCGCAATCGACGCGGGGCTACCAGTTTGCGTTGGTTGCGCGCGTTGCTCGATCACGGAATCGAAATTCACGGACAAATCGTGGTGTGTCCTGAACGTAACGATGGCGAGTTACTCGATCAAACATTGGCGGGCATTCTTGATGAATTCACCGATTTGGCCTCGGTGTGTGTTGTGCCCTTAGGCGTGAGTAAATACTCAACCGAACCAGCCATGCGGGAACACACCAAAGCCGA
Source organism: uncultured Bifidobacterium sp. (assembly GCA_964403825.1). GTDB lineage: Bacteria > Actinomycetota > Acidimicrobiia > Acidimicrobiales > Acidimicrobilacustridaceae > Acidimicrobilacustris. The sequence goes on from CAYOHV010000002.1 coordinate 11,519, forward strand.
AGCGGAATATGTCGTTGATGTTGTAGAGAAATGGCAAAAGGTTTTTCACTCACTCTTAGGTCGTCGCGTTGTCTTTGCCGCCGATGAGTATTACTTGATGGCTGATCGACCATTCCCCGAACCAAGCGAATACGAAGATTTTCTGATGCATGAAGATGGCGTTGGCATGGCGCGCACCTTCGAACGTGAATTTAAAGGTGAGGTTGAACAACCAACAGGTGTGGCCACCGGTTTCTTTGCCTGGGTTGAAGGCGCACCGGCTGATGGTTATCGAGCGCCAAGGACCGACGGAACAATTCAGTTACGTCCCCGCAAAAACGCGCCCATCGGCATTCTCACCGGCTCCTATGGCGCCAAGGTTCTGGAACCGTTGGTGGCGAACTATGAAAATGTGCGGGTTATCCCAGTAGAAAACGAGTTTTTCGGCGGTAACACCGGCGTGGCCGGATTGATGGTGGGCGCGGATTTACAGCGCGTTCTTGCTAATGAACCGGAAGGCCACCGATACTTGTTACCTGATGTGTGTTTATCTCGAGGCCAATTCCTCGACGGTGTGACGCCCAGCGATTTACCACGACCAGTTGAAGTCATCGGCACCGATGGAATTTCATTACGAAGGGCAATCCAAAACGATGACTGAACAACTTCCTTTAGTGGCCATTGTGGGCCGACCGAACGTGGGGAAATCCACGCTCTTTAATCGTATTTTGGGCCGCCGCGAAGCCATCGTGGAAGAAAAGCCTGGCGTTACTCGCGATCGCAAAGAAGTAGAAGCCGAATGGCAAGGTCGCGCTTTTCGATTAGTCGATACGGGCGGTTGGATGCCCGGTGGCGATGCCCTTGATGAAAAAGTTTCTCGCCAAAGTGAAAAAGCCATCGCCGAAGCGGCCGTGGTGCTTTTTGTTGTTGATGTCACCGTCGGCATTACTACCGAAGATGATTTAGTGGCTGACATTTTGCGACGGAATGGTCGACCAGTTGCGCTTGTCGCCAACAAAGTTGATGACACCAACCGTGAATCGGCCATTTGGGAATTACTCGGATTAGGTGTGGGTGATCCTTATCCCGTTTCTGCGCTTCATGGTCGCGGCACGGGCGATTTGTTGGATGCGGTTTGTTCGTATTTACCCGAAGTGGCCGAAGAAGAATCCGATGACAATGAAGAAGGCGAAAAGATTTTCGCCGTGGCCATTGTGGGTCGTCCCAATGTTGGTAAATCGACGCTGTTTAACCGTTTGATTGGTGACGAACGTTCCGTTGTGCACGATATGCCCGGAACCACTCGCGACACCATCGACACCATCGTCGAAACTGATGACGGTCCAATCAAATTTATTGACACCGCCGGTATGCGCCGACGGGCCAAAGTTGATGAAGCCACCGAGTACTACTCATTAGTGCGCGCGTTGCAGGCGATTGATCGTGCCGATGTCGCCCTTTTGGTTATTGATGCCACCATCGGCGTTACCGCCCAAGACCAACGATTAGCCGAACGTATTGATGCTGCGGGCTGTCCGGTCGTGGTGCTTTTAAATAAATGGGAATTGCTCGACAGCGATGCCAAAGATGAATTGGGCTATCAATTTTCACAGCGTTTGCATTTCATCGGTGAATCTCCGGTGTTGAAGATCAGTGCATTAAGCGGAAAAGGTGTGCACCGATTGTTGCCTGCGCTTTCTGGCACCATCGCCGATTACCACCGACGCGTTCCCACGCGGAAAGTCAACCAAGTTTTACGTCAAGCCCAACAAGCACAACCGGGTCCGCATGGTGCGCGTGTTCTCTACGCCACACAAGGCGCCACCGATCCGCCCACGTTCACGCTCTTTGCCAATAAAGAAATTCCACCGGCGTATTTGCGCTATCTCGAGCGTTCTCTGCGCGAAGCATTTTCGTTAGGTGCCACTCCCATCAAATTGCGAGTTCGAAAGCGCGACTGATGCCGTGGTGTGAGGATTGTTCGAAGTTCTGGAACCCCAACTCGGTAAGTGCGGATGGGTCGTGTCCATCTTGTGGTCGTCTAATCGGCGAACCCGATCAAGTACGCAAAATTCCATGGCACTTTTGGTTATTGGTCGTCGCCCTTGTTCTGTATCTAGGGTGGCGGGCAGTCCAAGGCGTTGCTTGGCTATTTAACTTTTGAGGATTGCCATGAGCGACGACAACGTGCATGAACTCTGCATCATCGGAACCGGCTTTGGTGGTTTAGGCGCGGCAATTAAGGCTTCTGAAATCGGCATCGACGACATTGTGCTTTTGGAACGAGCCCAAACAATCGGTGGAACTTGGCGCGACAACACCTATCCCGGATGCGCTTGCGATATTCCCAGCAACCTTTATTCATTTTCCTTTCGGCAGAATCCAAACTGGACGCGTAGTTATCCATCGCAGCCGGAAATTCGTCGCTATTTAGAAGACGTTTGCAACGACTACAACCTTTTACCGCGGATTCGCTTCGGTCAAAATGTCACTGCATTGCATTGGCTTGATGATCAGTCGATATGGCGAATTGATATCGATGCACAACCATCGGTGTATGCGAAATCAGTCATTTGCGCCACCGGTCCGCTTTCGCAACCGGCTGATCCCGCCATTGCCGGATTAGCCAATTTCTCCGGACAGGTTTTTCATTCGGCCAAGTGGGATCACAACTGCGATCTGCACGATAAATCCATTGGCGTCATCGGCACCGGCGCATCGTCAATTCAATTAGTTCCAGAGATCGCGCCCCAAGCAAAGTCGGTCACGATTTTTCAACGCACACCTTCATGGGTGTTGCCCCGTAACGATGAACCAACGCCGCAATGGCGGCAAACGATGTATCGCCGATTTCCGTTCATGCAACGTTTACGCCGCTTGCGCGTGTATTTACGTCAGGAACTTTTAGCGGTGGCTTTCATTGGTAAAGGCGCAATGGCCGATCGCGCCTCACAACGAGTGAAAGATCAAGTCATCGAACAAATCAACGATGCCATTGATGATCCACATTTAGCCGCCAAACTTGTGCCGACATATCGACCCGGATGCAAACGCATTTTGATTTCCAATGATTGGTATCCAACTTTGGCCCGTCCCAACGTTGAATTAGTAACGACACCAATTCAACAAGTGGAAAGTGATGGTGTACGCACCAACGATGGTGAACTTCATCGTTTTGATGTGTTGATTCTTGCCACCGGTTTTGCCGTCTCGACCTTTCCGGCGCCCATGGCGATTTACGGAAAGAACGGTCTCGACTTACAACAACATTGGCAAGAGGGTGCCTCTACGTATCTCGGCCTAGCCGTTTCGGATTTTCCCAATTTGTGGTTCTTGGCAGGGCCCGGCACCGGTCTTGGTCACAACTCGATTGTGTTCATGATCGAAGCGCAATTGCATTCCATCATCGGTGCGTTGGCCTATATGCGAGAGCAAAACGTCGACGTGCTCGAACTGTCACCCAATGTTGAACATGCTGCCTATGCCGAACAAACCGAGCGCATCGCCCGCACGGTATGGACCAGCGGTTGCCAGAGTTGGTACCAGTCCGATGATGGGCGAGTGGACACGGTATGGCCCGGCACCACGATCGAGTATTGGTTCCGAACCCGACGATTTCGACCGGAGTTATTCCACCGTTTCGGAGCGACCATCTCTGCTGGCTAAGGTTTGTCCTTCACGGGCTGTGGCGCAGCTTGGTTAGCGCGTCGGTCTGGGGGACCGAAGGTCGCAGGTTCAAATCCTGTCAGCCCGACCATGTGGGTCCGCTTAGGCGGGCCCACTAACGAATAATGACGGGAACGGTGCACCAGTTCGCGTACGTTAGAGAAGCGATGGGAGCACCAATGACCGGCGAGAACGACCCGACCAACTCTGAAGGCGAAAGCCTTGAATCTGTCGATCCAGAGGTCGAAGAGGCGGAACGGGCATCGCAGCGTCGGGATCGAATTGATCGCATGGGTCAACTCCGTGCGGCCGGTGTTGATCCCTATCCCTATCGATTTGATCGCACGCACGATATTGGCGATGTGCGCGCCGAATTTGAAGGTCTGCCCGAAGGAACGGAAACCGAAACAACGGTGCGCGTCGCCGGGCGTTTAATGCTGAAGCGTGAACAGGGCCGTCTTACTTTTGGTCAGTTACGCGATGGTTCCGGAGAGATTCAACTTTTCGTTTCGGCCGGGGTTATCGGTAAGGAATCATTCGCGGAATTCAACGAACTCGACCGCGGTGATTGGGTGGGCGTTGAAGGTTTAGTAATGACCACCAAAAAAGGCGAACTCTCGGTCAAAGTTTCTTCGTGGACGTTGTTGTCGAAATCACTGCGCCCGTTGCCCGATAAGTGGAAGGGCTTAAGCGATATTGATGCTCGCTATCGCCAGCGTTATGTCGATCTCATTGTTAATGAACAAGCGCGGCGAGTCTTTGCGGTGCGGTTCGCCGCTATCGATGCCATTCGGCAACGTTTACGCAATCGCAAATATGTCGAAGTGGAAACGCCCATTCTCAACTTGCAACAAGGTGGGGCCACCGCGCGTCCATTCATCACGCATTACAACGCGCTTGATTTGCAAACCTATTTGCGCATTGCCCTTGAACTGCCACTCAAGCGATTATTGGTTGCCGGATACGACCGCGTGTTTGAAATCGGTCGTATTTTCCGTAACGAAGGTCTTTCCACTCGTCATAATCCTGAGTTCACCATGCTTGAAGCCTATGAAGCATTTGTTGACTATCAGGAAATGATGGATCTGGTTGAAGATCTGGTGTCATCGGCCGCGCTGGCCGCCAACGGAACAACTGTGGTGACGGTGAAAGATCGCCAAATCGATCTGGCTGCCGGATGGCGACGCGTAAAAATGTGCGATCTCATCAAAGAAGTTGTGGGCGTTGATATTCATCCGTCAATGGACGTGGCCGAAGCACGCAAAATTTTGGATTCCCTTGGTCTCACCTGGAAAGAATCATGGGGAGCGGGTCGTTGCACACATGAGGTCTATGACGAACTCGTAGAAGCAAAAGTTATTGAGCCGACAATCGTGTTCGATCATCCGCGCGAAACCTCGCCTTTAGCCAAACCGCATCGCAGTGATCCCAGTTTGGTGGAGCGATTTGAAGTGATCGTTGACGGGCGAGAGTTGGCCAATGCTTATAGCGAACTTAACGATCCCATTGAACAATTTGAGCGCTTCCGTCATGAAGCAGCACAAAAGGCCGCGGGCAATTTAGAAGCAGGGGATGTTGATCTCGATTACATCCGTGCGCTCGAATACGGCATGCCACCCGCGGGTGGTTTAGGTATTGGCATTGATCGTTTAGTGATGTTGTTGGCGGGCGTAGAAAGTATTCGGGAAGTGATTTTGTTCCCCACATTGCGTCCGGAACACGGATTAAGCGAGTCGGATTTCGATTGAACGAGCAATCCCGCCGTGCGCGTCTTGTTGGCGCGCTCACCGCAATCGGCGGAATCATCTACTTAGTCACGGCCTTGCCATGGGCGAATCGCTTTCGCCCCACGCTTGATCCATTTGTTCCGTTTGGATTGCAAGTAACGGGGGAGTTGCTTTCGGTATTGGCCGGGCTTTCCCTTTTGTATTTATCCGGACAATTACGCAGAAGGCGTCGTTTGGCTTGGTATGTCACCACGGGTGTGTTCGCAGCGGCGTTCTTGGTTGACTTCTTTCGACCCCAAGGTCTTTTTTCTACGGCGTATGCGGCGGCCATGGTGTTGTTATTGATTGTTAGTCGATCGAAATTCACCGCTCCTGGTGACCCGCCGACGTTGTTCGAACTCTTACGCTTTTTGCCTCGTTATATCGCTTTCGTTTTTGTCTACGGAATGATTGCGTTATGGGTGGCAAGGGGAGATGTTTCTCCTTCCATGACATGGTCGCGGAATTTCGAAACGATTTTGCTCGGCTTAGTGGGCATTGATGGCCCATATACCTACCAACAGGAAACATTCTCTTGGGCGTTTCCGCTATCGCTTGTGGCATTCGGCATCATCGGTCTTGTCGTCATTGTCGTGTTGATATTCCGACCCATCATCGCTCGACCAATTGTCACCGATGCAGTGCGCAACAAAGTCACCGAAATTTTGCGTACTCACTCATTCGATACCTTGGATTACTTCGCGCTGCGCGACGACAAGTTGTATTTCATCTCTTCCGACGAGAAAGCCTTTATCGCTTACACCTATGTCGGTCGTTATGCCTTAGTTTCCGGCGATCCCATTGGCGAAAAATCATCATTGCCGTTGTTAATCGACGAATTTTTGGCTATGTGCAAACAACGAGCCTGGGGTGTTTCTTTTTTGGCAGTACGCGAATCAGATCAGGCGCTCTATCGCCAACGAGGTCTTAACACGGTGTATCTGGGTGATGAAGCCGTTATTGATGTGCGCGGCTTCAAACTGGAAGGCAAGAAATGGAAAAGTATTCGCCAGTCTTCTGGACGGGTAGAACGCACGTATCGCTTTGTTTGGATGCGCGAAGCCGAAGCCTCACCGGAACTGCTACAAGAACTCAACGCCATCTCTCATAAATGGCGGGGCAAGAAGCCCGAGCGGGGTTTCACCATGACCCTCAACCAAGACGTGAACGGTTTGAATCCCGATTTTCGTCTTTGTATTGCATTAGATGAAAACGATAAGCCCGGTGGCTTTTTACGAATTGTGCCGATCTTTGGCGATCACCATGGGTTCACTTTGGATTTAATGCGTCGCGATCCCGATACGCCGAATGGCATGACCGAGTTTCTTCTCACTCGCACCATCATGGCGATGGACGCCGCCGGTTATGAACGGCTCTCCATGAACTTCGCCGCTTGGGGCCGATTCTTCGAATCGGATATTGATTACACGTTCACGCAACGTATTGCGAAGTTTGTACTGAATATTCTCAGTCCCTTTTACCAAATTCGCTCACTCAAAGAATTCAATCAACGGTTCTATCCGCAATGGGTACCGCGTTGTATCGCCTATGAGGGATTCCGCACGTTGCCGCGCGTGGCATTGCTTTATTCTTCGGTTGAAGGCTTGTTGACTATTCCTTTTATTGGGAAATATCTCTTGCCGAAAACGGTTCTTGATCCCACCCATCCGGTGCTGGCGACTGAGTACCGCGAGAACGATAACGAGTAAGAACATGTGCGGTCGCTTCACTTCCATCACTAGTGCCACGGATATCGCCAACTTTTTCGCCGTCGACGAACCCGAAGAGCAGTTGCCTCTTTCATGGAATGTGGCCCCAACGCAAAAAGTGCTCACGCTTTTTGAACTTGCTGATCCCGAACCAGAAAAGGTCCTCGCCGCGAAACGGTGGGGGCTCCTTCCGCCTTGGGCCAAAGACGAATCGATGGCATCGAAACTTATTAATGCTCGATCTGAAACCGTGGCCGAAAAACCTTCGTTTCGTTCAGCTATTAAAAAACGCCGTTGTTTAGTGCCGATCTCGGGTTATTACGAATGGATAGTGGTGGAAGGGCAGAAGAAAAATCAGCCCATTTACTTTTCTGATCGGGAAAATCGTCCCATTGTTTTGGCGGGCATTTATGAAAAGTGGACGCATCCGCAATCACAACAACTCTTCGAGACATTTTCGATTCTCACCACGGCCGCTAACAAAATGATTGAGCCGCTGCACGATCGCATGCCAGTAATGCTGGAAGAAAAGGATTGGGACCGCTGGTTAGATCCAACGCTCACTGATCCCAGTCAACTGGTTGACCTCTACCAGTCGCGCCCATGGGACAACTTGCAGTATTGGCCGGTTACAACCGAAATGAATTCGCCACGATTCAATTCGCCCGAATGCATCGCGCCAATTGATTTTCCATTGACAAACTCGGCCGATGATCTAGGCCAACAACGTTTGCTTTAACAATTAAGAAAGCAGTGGCGACGCTTACTCTGCGAGCGCAGCGCGCAACTTTTCGGCAGCCTCATCAAGCGCTTCCGCCGATGCATTGTGATCGGCTTTGCCGAAATCGATATCAGCCTCGGAGTTGATGGGCAGAACATGCAGATGGGTATGAGGAACTTCGAGACCCGCAATGACCATCGAGATACGTTGCGCCGAAAAGGCACGCAGTTGTGCTTGACCGATCTTTTGCGCAACCACCATGAGGTGAGCCGCCAAGTCAGGTTCAAGATCAGTCCAATGATCGATTTCCACTCGCGGCACGACCAAAGCATGACCTGGGGCCATGGGTGCAATGGTGAGAAAGACCACACAGCGATCGTCGGTATAAACAAACCGGCCCGGCAGTTCGCCATTAATGATTTTGGTGAAGATCGTGCTCATAGTTCCTCGTAGAGTGGACGTATGGGCGAAACCTTACCGGCTGACAAAATTCTCACGCTCCCGAACGCCATCACCGTTATTCGCCTCGCATTTTTGCCCTTATTCGTTTGGCTTTTGCTCGGCGCTGACAATCGCATTGCCGCTTCAATCTTGTTAGGTGCACTGGGCGCCACCGATTGGGTTGATGGTTGGGCGGCGCGCAAGTTCAACCAAGTTTCAACTGTCGGAAAAGTTTTAGATCCGGTTGCCGATCGCTTGTTGTTTTTCGTCGCCATCGTCGCCATTTGGATTGATGGTTCCGCGCCGCGATGGTTCTGCGCGGTTGTGTTGTTACGTGAAATCGTCATATCGGCAATCACGCTGATTCTCGCCGCGTTGGGTGCGCGTCGTATTGATGTGAATTGGTATGGCAAAGCCGGAACCTTCGGTCTTATGTTCACCTTCCCAGCGTTTGTTCTCGGCGCGGCGGATTGGTGGGGAAGTGGATTCTTCACGGCGGCCGGATGGATATTGGGAATTCCTTCAATTCTGTTGTCCTATTACGCCGCCGTTCTCTATGTGCCTGCCGCACGTACTGCGTTACGAGAAGGTCGGCATCACCAATCGTCCTAAGAATTCACCCTCACCTTCGGGCTGAGGGTGAGGTTTCGGGTAGCGTTTCGGTATGCAACTGCCTGAGGATCTCCGCTATTCAACTGATCATGAATGGGTTCGTCTTGAAGACGGACGCTTACGTTTAGGCATCACCGATTACGCCCAAGACGCGTTAGGCGATGTTGTGTATGTCGAGATTCCCGAAGTTGGTGCCGAAGTTGATGCGGCGGCCAAAGTTTCGGAAGTGGAATCGACCAAATCAGTGAGCGATATCTACGCACCGGTCGCCGGAAAAATTGTGGCGGTAAATGAATCGCTGGCCGATGCACCCGAACGATTGAATGACGATCCATACGGTGAAGGTTGGATCTGCATTTTGGAACCAGACGATCCGAGCGCCGTTGAATCGTTAATGGACGCCAACGGGTATCGCTCGTTAATCGAGGGGTAAGTCGTGAACGAGGACTTCTGCAATAACTGCGGTCATCGCAATGCCAAAGGAGCGAACTATTGCTCCTCCTGCGGTGCTGTCCTCGTTACCAATGCCGACGAACACACCACCATTACCTTTCATCCGGTTTCGCCCACCGATCCGATTGCGGGCGATACCGATGTGGTGGTGGAAGGCCTGGCGGCCGATCATCCGCTATTGGTTGTGCAACGCGGTCCGAAAGCGGGGAGTCGCTTTGCGCTTTCCACCGATGTTGTAACTGCTGGTCGACATCCCGAATCCGACATCTTTTTAGATGACATCACTGTGTCGCGCCGTCATGCCGAACTTCGTCGTCTCGCCGATGGCACATGGTTGGCCTGCGATACCGGTTCTCTTAATGGCACATACTTAAACGGCGAACGCGTTGACACTGCCATTTTGCAAAACGGTGACGAGTTACAAATCGGAAAGTTCAAACTTGTTTTTGTGGCTGGCGGTTCTGATCAATGGCGTTAACGATCGGTGAAGTGCTTTCGCATTTACAAGATGACTTCCCGGATATTTCAATTTCGAAAATTCGATTTTTAGAGAGCCAAGGTTTGCTCAATCCAGAGCGCACTCCTTCGGGCTATCGAAAATTCACTGATGAAGATGTTGAACGCTTACGTTGGATTTTGGTGCAACAACGCGATCATTTCCTTCCCTTAAAAGTCATCAAAGAACGCCTATTAAATGTTGAACCAGGGCAGACCATTCTCGACTTTGGTGATGATGGTTCTTCACGGGCATCAGCTATTAATGCCTTAATGGAAGATCCGGCACCGGCCCCAACTCCGGCGCCGGCGAAAAAATCGGCTCACCCCACAAAAGGCCAGCCGAAAAAGGAAATTCCAAACGATTCCCAATTGCGTCTGGCCGATGTGATGGAACAAACCGGCGCCACCAAAAAGCAGATCGACGAACTCGAATCGTTCTCTTTAATTTCTCCTCAAGATCTGGAAGGGGAGAAGTACTACTCGGCCGATGATGTGGTGTTAGTGCGATTGGCCGAAGCATTCGCGCGCTACGGCATTGAGCCGCGTCATTTGCGTATGTATCGCAATGCGGCTGAACGCGAAGCATTGATGTTTCAGCAGATCATCACGCCGTTGTTATTACAACGAAAAGCTGCGGCCCGTGATCAGGCCGTGGAGATCCTTGAAGATCTCGCCGATCTCGCTGATGAGTTACGAGCGGTCATGGTGAAATCAGCGCTTCGTGACGCTTTGGGCAAGATTTAGGCGCACTTTTGCCTATCCGCCGGTAGGGTTTTTCCGTGCAAGAAATGGAAGTTCTCACCGTTCGCGATGATTTGCCGGGAAGTTCGCCGGTAATGGTGTTGCGCGAACTCAACGGCGCCCAGCGCTTACTTCCTGTTTTTATTGGTGAACCCGAAGCAATGGCGATCAATTTCGCTCTTAATGGTGTGGTAACTCCTCGGCCATTGACCCACGATTTACTCATCGAAACGTTGCGAGAACTCAATGTCACGTTGGTATCGGTCACCATCACTCATGTTTTAAGTGGCACCTACTACGCCGAGTTACGTTTACAAAGTGCTGATGGCACTGAACGCAGCATTTCTGCTCGCCCGTCTGATTCGGTGGCGTTAGCGGTCCGCACCAATACGCCGATCTTTGTTAGCGATGAGGTACTCGAAGAGTCCGGCATCGAGGCTGATCTTGAAGGCGAGGGGAGTGAATCTCCCGATGAATTGGCGGAGTTCCGCGAATTTTTGGATTCCGTCAACCCCGACGACTTCAACGCCTAAAGCCAGGCATTAGGAAGAAGTAGTTCTGCGGGGGAAATTGCCCCTTGACGGCGCGCGCGGCGCCTCTTAGCCTGATCACCCCGTTGTAATTCCAACTCTGTAGTTCAACCTGTTGTCGAGATCGACCTCCCGCACCCTGAGGCTCCACTAAATGTCGAATACCAATCTTCCCGAATCAGTCGGTTTTAGCGGTCGACGCACCGCCGATATTGTTGGCATCACCTATCGCCAGTTGGACTACTGGGCTCGCACTGATCTTGTGCGTCCGTCACTAGTTGACGCCGCCGGTAGTGGGAGCCGTCGTTTGTATTCCTATACCGATCTGCTCGAGTTGAAGATCGTAAAGAGCCTGCTTGATGCGGGCCTCAAGTTAGAAAGTGTGCGCGAAGTGTTTTCATTCATGCGCACACAACTCGAAGCCGATATCGCTTCAGCCAACTTGGTCATTCAAGGTTCCACCGCCATGTTGGTGCGTGATGATGGCGATCTCATCGATCTCGTGCGCAAAGGTCAAGGCGTGCTCAACATCCTTTCGCTTTCCGGCGTGCAGCAAGAAATGGACGACAAAATCCTTTCTTTGCGTCCCGAAACTGGCGAAGAACAAAATTCCGTCGCCATATAAGTGCCCGTGCCGCTAACGACACCACTAGGGTCGTTCTATGAGTTTGCGGCACTCACCACTTGATGCAGTTCATCGGCGTTATGACGCCAAAATGGTCGAATTCGGCGGCTGGGATATGCCGCTTTCGTATCCAACGGGCACCTTGGCCGAACATGATCTTTGTCGGAACGATGCGGTCGTCTTCGATGTTTCGCATTTGGGCACGGTGCGCGTAAGCGGTCCATCGGCGTTCGCTCTTTTGCAAAAAGCGTTTACCAACGATCTCAATCGCATCGATGTTGGCCAAGCGCAATACACGCATTTACTTGACCCCAATGATGGTTCGGTAACTGACGACATCATCGTGTGGTGGGTTGATAGCGAACGATTCGATGTCATGCCGAACGCTTCGAATACTTCATCGGTAACGGGCGCTTTGGCTGAAGTTGTTTCCACCATGCCCGATGCCATCGTCGATATTGCCGACACCACCGCCGAGCGCGCCGTGTTAGCAATCCAAGGACCAAACGCGCGTCGTTATGTCGAATCAATCTCGGCTGAAATGGCAGCCGTTCCGCGATTCGCCGTACAACGTTGCTCATGGAACGACCATGAACTCGTTGTGGCAGGCACTGGCTATACCGGTGAAGACGGCATTGAAATCGCCGTACCCACCGCAGTGGCTCCGCAACTTTTTTCTGCTCTCATCGATGCTGGTTGCAAACCCGCTGGATTAGGTGCACGGGACACCTTGCGTCTTGAAGCAGGTTTGCCATTGCACGGTCATGAATTAGGTCCAGGTATCACACCATTGCAAGCAGGACTGCGTTGGGTGGTGCGCTTCGATAAAGGTGATTTCCGCGGCAAGGACGCGCTCGTTTCCGAAGATGAACGCGGCGTAACGCGACGATTGCGCGGCATCGTTACCGAAGGTCGGCGACCGGCGCGCCAAGACGCCACGGTTTTGCTGAACGGAAACGCCATTGGAACAGTAACCAGCGGAAACTATTCGCCAATTCTCGGGCACGGCATTGCTTTCGCGCTGATTGATCCGTCAGTTGAAATCGGTCAAGAAGTTGTTATTGATGTGCGCGGTCATGAACTGCCGGGCACAGTGGTGAAAACGCCGTTTTACGTTCGCTAAGAAACGTTTTCGGCGAGATCTTCAATAGCAGGACATGAACACATGATGTTGCGGTCTCCGTACGCGCCATCGATACGACTAACCGGCGGCCAGTAGCGCGATTGGGTGAAACCATTCGGCCATACCGCTACTTCGCGGGTATAGGCGTGATTCCATTCGTCGGCAGTCACATCGAACGGCGTATGCGGTGCATTCACCAAGGGATTGTCATCGGCGGGCCATTGACCGTTTTGCACTTTTTCAATCTCGGCCCGAATAGCAATCATCGCATCACAGAAACGATCCACTTCAGCAAGTGATTCGCTTTCGGTGGTTTCAACCATCAACGTTCCGGCCACCGGGAATGACATCGTGGGTGCATGGAAGCCGTAATCGATTAATCGTTTCGCCACATCGTCAACGGAAATACCGGCTGCTTTCGTGATCGGTCGGATGTCGATAATGCATTCATGCGCCACCAAACCACTACGACCGGTGTAAAGGATGGGGTAGTGGTCGCTTAAACGTTTCGCGACATAGTTGGCACTCAGAATTGCTACATGCGTGGCTTTTGTTAATCCCTTATTGCCCATCATCGTGATGTACGCCCACGGAATCGGCAGGATTCCGGCCGAGCCATAGGGCGCGGCGGACACCGGACCAACTGGCGCTTTTTCATTCCACGCTGGATGTGAAGGCAAAAACTCCGCCAGATGCGCTCGCACCGCCACCGGACCAACACCGGGACCACCTCCGCCATGCGGAATGCAGAAAGTTTTATGCAAATTGAGATGACTCACGTCGGCACCGAAATGACCGGGACGAGCCACGCCAACCAGTGCATTCAAATTGGCGCCGTCGAGATACACCTGACCACCGGCATCATGAACACGTCCGCAAATCTCACCCACTTGTTCTTCGAACACACCATGCGTTGAGGGATAGGTGATCATGAGCGCCGCTAGTTCATGCGCGTGCGCATCAATATGTTTGCGCAAGTCATCGATATCAACATTTCCATTTTCATCACAGGCCACCACGATGACGCGCATTCCGGCCATCGCCGCGCTGGCCGCATTGGTGCCATGAGCTGAAGCGGGAATAAGGCAAACATTGCGATGATGATCGCCACGAGATGCGTGATAAGCGCGAATCGCCATCAAACCGGCGAATTCACCTTGAGAACCAGCGTTGGGTTGAAGTGACACCGCGTCATAGCCAGTGATATCAGAAAGCCAACGCTCGAGATCACCAATGAGTTCGAGATAACCAGCGGCATCTTCTTTGTCGCAGAGCGGATGCAAGTTGGCGAACTCTGGCCACGAGACCGGTTCCATTTCGGCGGCACTGTTGAGTTTCATGGTGCAGGAACCAAGCGGAATCATGGCTCGGTCTAGCGCCAAATCAGAATCGGAGAGACGACGAATCCAACGCATCATTTCTGTTTCCGAGTGATACGAGGTAAACGATGGATGCGTGAGATACGAAGATGTACGGGCAATCGAATGCTGACGGCGTTCACCATCAATGCGAGCGGCTGCGAAAACCGAAAGCAATTCGTCAACAGTTTGTTCGGTAGTGGTTTCATCGAAACTCATGGCCACCGTGCGGCTATCGATTACGCGTAATGAGAAACCTTGAGCACGCGCTCGTTGGGCGATGTCTTGTGCATCAACATCATCAAGACAAATCGTGTCGAAAAATTCTTGATGACGAACATTGAATCCTTGTGCCGTAAGCGCATTCGCAACATCACAAGTATGTCCGTGCACTCTTTCGGCAATGGCACGCAAACCGTCAGGTCCATGCCAGGCGGCGTAAAACGCAGCCATAACCGCTAAGAGAACTTGCGCGGTGCAGATATTCGACGTTGCTTTTTCGCGACGAATATGTTGCTCGCGCGTTTGCAGCGTTAGGCGATAGGCGCGGCGGCCGTGCGCATCAATAGAAACACCTACTAAGCGGCCGGGAAGCAATCGTTGGTTCTTTTCGCGTACCGCTAAGAACCCAGCACTTGGTCCACCAAATCCAAAGGGAACGCCGAAACGTTGGGCCGAACCAACACAAGCATCGGCACCCCATTCACCGGGCGGAGTGATGATGGTGCTGGCCAAAAGATCACAGGCGACAACCGTGAAAACACCCGCGTCTTTGGCTTTCGCAATTGGGGCCGAAAGATCGCGTACTGCACCGGTTGAGGTGGGCGATGACCACAACATGCCAAATGTTTCGTCATCAAAGTTTTCGTCGATGACTAACTCGATACCGAGTGGTTCAGCGCGAGTTTGCAAAACCGCAATTGTTTGTGGGTGCGTATCGGCCTCCACGACAAATTTGTTGCCGCGTTTGTTATTGGCACGATGCGCCAACGTCATTGCTTCAGCTGCGGCCGTTGCCTCATCCAACATCGAGGCGTTAGCAATATCCATTCCGGTGAGATCGCACACCATGGTTTGGAACATCAAAAGCACTTCTAAACGACCTTGGCTGATCTCCGGTTGATACGGCGTATAAGCGGTATACCAAGCGGGGTTTTCAAAAACATTGCGACGAATCACACTCGGGGTGATCGTGTCGTACCAACCACAACCAATAAGCGAAGTGGTGAGTTTGTTCTTCGCCGCCATCTCCGCCAATCGTTCACGCATGGCAGTTTCATCAACCGGTAACGGAAGTTGAAGGGGAGTGGTATTGCGAATCGACGGTGGCACTACTTCATCGATAAGTGCATCTAACGATGAATAACCAACCACCGACAACATGGTGTTGATGTCGTTTTCATTGGGCCCGATATGACGGGGCAAAAACGACTCGGATAATGACGGGTTTGCAGACATGGGTACGCGCCTTTGATCGAAACGGACCCCGCTCTGTCGTTGGACCTGAGAGCTTCACGCGTACTGCGCTTTCCCCGTCGGTGAGCAAGATGTCTTGCTGCTTTCCAGAGTTGCCTCCATATGCGGTGCGTGGACCTGAGAGATTCCCGGGCGTTGCTCCTTCGGTGTTGATTTTTCTTGGCCAAAACCAATGAAAATCAAGCTCTCCCGCACATGATCAGCGGCGTATTCAGTTGCGGTAAATCTAGTCGAATAGGTCGGGTTCTTCGCGCACTATGACCGAATAAAGAGGTTGGAATGAGAACCAACCAGCGAAGGGATGACCGATCTGCGAATGGGTGAGGGTAGCGGCCTCATGATCGATAGATATGGGATTCCCTGCCGCCATGGCTAGTAATTGTGCTTGGCATGAACGCTCCATGGTGATGTACCACCAAGCCGCCTCATCAACAGATTGACCCGTGGTGAGAAGACCGTGGTTACGCAAAATGGCCGCTTTTTTATTGCCCAAAACTTCGCAAATACGTTCGCCTTCACTCGGGTCTAAAACAACACCAGTGAAATCATCGAAGAGCACATGGTCGTTATAGAACTGACACGCGTCTTGAGTGATCGGGTCCAGTAATTTTCCTAACGACGAAAATGCTTTTCCGTAAACCGAGTGAGTATGCGCCGCAGCGACAACATCGGGACGATGTTTATGCACTTGTGAATGAATAGCGAACGCCGCTTGGTTAATCGAATACTCACCATGCAAAATTTCGCCGTAGTGATTAACGCAAACTAAATCGCTGACGCGCATTAAACGGAAATCAACGCCAATGGGATTCAGCCAAAAGCGATCGGGGAATTCGGGATCGCGCACAGTGATATGACCGGCGACTCCCTCACCAAAACCAAATTTTCCAAATAAGCGAAACGCGGCCGCTAAACGTTGTTTGCGGTAGAGACGCTCTTCGGCCACATCATTGAAGGCCGGGATCTCGTAGGGAATCGGTTTGGCTGAACCACGCACCACACCGAACTGATCTGGATCAAGAGAGGCAGTCATAGGGGTCTCCTTGCGATCGCCTTGTCGCGTGTTTCGAGTGTACGACTCAAACGATCGTCGTCATCGACCCATGGGCGACCCAAAACCAGTAATATCGTCACGTGACGAAATTACCCCGTGATGGAGCAGTACCGGCAGAACGGTGCCGTTGGTGCGGCCGACCCATCACCGAGCGATCTGGCCCTGGCAGGCCGGCTGCCTTCTGTCGTCAGGGCTGTCGTCAGCAGTCGTATATGGCTCGCAAACTGGCGGCCTCGCATGGACTGGGCGCCAACGACGTCATCGTGGACCGAGACAAGTTCGAAGAACTCATCGGCTTGTTGTATTGCTTATCGTCGGCGCTCGATGACATTGAGAAAGATCTGGCCGCCAGTGATGAGCCGACAGATATCGCTGAGGCGTTGTCATGGCTGCGTGAGAACGCTGAGCCGTTAGCCAAGGTGTCGATTGAACCAAAGATGAGTCACGAGGCCTAGAGGCCGAGAGCCGGCTCGAGATACCGCCTGGGCCAATGGGCTTATTTCCGGCTGTCTTTGTTGGGCTTTACTTTACATAACGAGGATTATAGGCGTTCATTCATAAATCCAAGGGAAGGCTGGTTTTTTCTCTCCTCTCGGTCGGCATTAGCGTTAAGCGCCTATGTCACGCCGTATTGAGGTTGAACTCACCAGCTCACGTCCCGATGGAACTTGGACGTGGCGCGCCGCCGGAGCCAAATTGCCGAAAGGCGAACTAGATGGGGCACTGCTCTACCCCGGTGCCAAGGTGGGTGACGTTGTACGAGCCGATGCGGATTTTTTGATGGACGGCATCGACATCATTGGCGTGTTGGCACCTAAAGGTCCGCGTAAGGAACCGGAACGAATCGAAGTCATTGGTCGTCCAGTACGCGATGAAGATCTCGTCACAACCAAGTTGGCGGCGAAAGGTAAACCGAAGAAGAACGATCGTCGTCCGCGTCGCGAACGCCCCGCTGATGGCGCAACCGCAACGACAGAGAAGAAGGAACGACGTCCCAAAGCAGAGCGTCGCCCCCGCCCCACCAAACCGCTACCAGAAAAGCCCAAAGCAAAACGTTTACGCGCTGGTCGCACTCATCGCAATGCAGTGTTGTCATCGTTGCCGGAAGAACAAAAACCAATTGCAGAACAAGTTCTTAAAGGTGGAATTCCGGCTGTTCGTCTTGCCGTTGAAAAGCAGAACGAAGAAAACAAGGCGGCGGGTAAGCCTGAGATCAACCCAACTCCCCTTTTAGCGTTGGCCGAACAATTAATGCCGGCGTTGAAACTGGCCGAATGGCAAGACAAGGCGGAAGCCGCATTAGCCGGTCAAAGCGATGTTGATTTACGTGATTTACGTTCGGTTGTTGTTGCCGCTGATGCCAATGCGCGCACTGATGAAACCCGCGAACTGGCTGAACAACTACGTCAAGCATTGAATACGCGCATTGAGTCGGAACAAATTGCATGGGTCAACGAACTGCGTGAGTTGCTCGAAGGCAATCGTCCGGTGCGCGCTTTACGCGTGAGTTCACGTCCGCCGAAAGCCGGTGCACCGCTTCCCGCTGATCTTGATGCTGCGTTATGTACCGCCGCTATTGATTCGCTTACCGCCGAAACTCCGAGCGATCGTTACGCCACGGTGTTAGATGCACTCGCCTACTCGCCTGTGCGTAACAAAGTCACTCCAAAAGGTAAGCCTGCCGAGCCGACCGAAGAACTCATTGCCACGGTTACGAAATTGGCGTCACGTCTTCCGCAAGTTGCATCGCTATTCGGCATTGAAGGCAAACCGAAGAAACCAGCGAAGCCGAGTGCGCCCGCTGCTCCTGAAACTGCAACCGAACCTGCAACCGAACCTGCACCGCAAGCCGTTCCTGAAACTGCAACTACAACTGAAGAGCCGACAGAAGTTCTTGAGGCGTAGTTAAAACTAAATCGCCTGGTTGTGCACTGGCGCGCGGATTCCACGCGGCCAACGCGAATTGAAGCCCTGCATTTCGCGCGCAATGCCGATCATGTTCGGTATCGCCTAAAAACAAAACGTCACTGCGCGGTAACGACAACTTTTCCAGTATCGGCTCCGGCGATTTCGGTCCCTGAAAAGAATCGGCAAACGCCACCAACAGTGGATCCCATTGCAGCCGCGCCAATTCAGCATGGCCCGAACGCGGATTTTTATTCGAACAAATCGACCAGGCTGATTTCGTCAATTGACGAATCACATCGTCAACTCCCGCAAAGGGCTGCGCAGCGCTTTCGTCGTAGGCGTCTAAGTAGTCATCGAGCGAAATCCCGAGACGCTCACATTCCGTCGCCACCACATGTCCAAAGGTGATGTCCTCCGCCGGAACTCCCAATGCAATGAACGCTCCCGCCAAGGCCGCATCGGAATCCAACAAGGTTCCGTCAAGATCGCAGATCACATGCGAGAACATTTTTTAAGTTTGTCAGGAGAATGGGCATAGGCCTGCGCCCCTCGCCTACCATTCGCTCATGGTTATTTATGAAACTCGCGGACATGTTGCCGTTCTCACCCTGAATCGTCCAGAAGCCCGTAACGCGGTGAACGGCGAACTCGCCCAAGCAATGGAAGCCGCTCTCGATCAGATGGAAGCCGATCCGGAAATATGGGTTGGTGTATTGGCCGCTAATGGTCCGGTCTTTTGCGCCGGTGCCGACCTCAAAGCCATTAACTCTGGTGGTGCCGCCACATTGGCCACACCGAAAGGTGGATTCGGTGGCTTCACCACCTATCCGCGTCGTAAACCAGTGATCGCCGCCATCGACGGCCTCGCCACTGCCGGTGGATGCGAAATCGCATTAGCCGCCGACATGATCGTTGCCTCAACGAATGCCAAGTTTGGATTAGCCGAAGTAAAACGCAATTTGGTCGCCGCCGCCGGTGGTCTTTACCGCTTGCCGAAACTTGTGGGCAAGAATGTCGCGCTCGAAGTTGCGCTCACGGGCGAACCTTTAAGCGTTGAACGCGCATACGAATTGGGCTTAGTCAATCGCATCACCGAAGAAGGTAAGGCGCTTGACGGTGCGCTCGAATTAGCCGAACAAATTGCTGCCAATGCTCCGCTGGCCGTTTGGGAAAGCCGCGACCTTGTGATTGCGGCCGACTGGGAAGACGAAAGCACGTTGCAAAAGAAGACCGGTGAAGCATTCGGTCGAGTCTTGGCTTCGGAAGACACCAAAGAAGGACTCACTGCCTTTATCGAAAAGCGCGCACCGCAATGGAAGGGTCGTTAACGACTTAGTTGTTGCGCAACTCTTTCGACACCGTAAGCAGTCGCGCCGTCATTCCCATTCGTTCAAAGAGATTCTTTGTTTCGCGCGCGCCCGGTAACGCATAGGCATCGATGCTGTCGGCATCAATTGCCATCGCCCAGGCCAAAGCGGCCGAAACTAACGACTCCCCTGCACCCACGGCCCGAAAATCTTGATCGGTGAAAAGTTC
>CAYOHV010000003.1:0-20489 GCA_964403825.1 uncultured Bifidobacterium sp.
TGAGCGATTGCACTTTGGCCGAAATTTGTGTGGCGGCCGTGGCCGATACTTTCCGCGGTGACGGTGAAATTTTCGCCTCCGGTATGGGCACCATTCCGATGTTGGGCGCGCGACTAGCCCGCGCCACGTTCGAACCCGATCTTTTAGTGAGTGACGGCGAAGCATTTTTCGTGGCCAACAATTTGGCCATTGGCGGCAGCGACAAAGAGATCGAGGGTTGGATTCCGTTCCGCTCGGTCTTCGACACGCTTTGGGGTGGTCGTCGCCATGTCGTCATGGGTGCGAGCCAAATCGATGCCTATGGAAACCAGAACATCGCCAATATCGGTCCCTGGGAAAAGCCGAAGTCGCAACTTCTCGGCGTACGCGGCGCTCCCGGCAACACCATTAATCACACCACGACATATTTCATCGGTAATCAAACGGATCGAGTCTTTGTTGAAAAAGTCGACACGGTCTCGGGTCTCGGTTACGACAAAGTCGCAACGATGAGTGATTGGGTGCAAAAACACCATGAAATCCGCCGTGTAGTGACCAACCTCGGAGTATTCGATTTCGCCACTCCCGATCACCGTATGCGTTTGGTTTCTGTGCATCCCGGTGTTTCGGTTGAAGACGTGAAAGCGGCTTGTAGTTTTGAACTCGTCATCGGTGATGTCGCCGAAACGCGACTGCCTACAAATGAGGAACTGCAAGTGTTGCGCGAAGTTTTAGATCCAAAGAGTTTCCGCGATCGAGAAGTACCGGCGGCGTAGATGCATCCGGCGCTGAAGACCTCGCTTTGTGATTTATTGGGCTCTCGCTATCCCATCGTGCAAACCGGTATGGGATGGGTAGCGGGCCCGAAACTCGTTTCGGCCACATCGAATGCGGGTGCGTTCGGCATTATCGCGTCGGCCACCATGACTTATGACGAGTTAGTGGTGGCAATTGCTGAAACAAAGCAACGCACCAGTGCTCCGTTTGGTGTCAACCTGCGCGCCGATGCTGATGATGTGAAAGAGCGCCTCAAACTTCTTGTCGCCGAAGGCATTCCCGTGGCGTCATTCGCGCAAGCGCCGAAAAAAGATCTCATCGACTATTTGCATGATCATGGCGTAAAGGTCATGCCGTCAATTGGTGCGAAACGTCATGCCGAAAAAGTTATGGAATGGGGCGTCGACGCAGTTTTGGTGCAAGGCGGTGAAGGTGGCGGACATACCGGTTCGGTGCCCACATCACTTTTGCTACCGAAAGTAGTTGATGTCGTAGATGGTGCGGTGCCAGTCGTAGCCGCGGGTGGTTATTTCGATGGCCGTGGTTTGGTGAGCGCACTTGCATACGGGGCCAGCGGTATTGCAATGGGAACGCGCTTTTTGCTCACTAGTGATTCGGCCGTTCCGTCGGAAGTGAAAAAGGAATACCTCGGCACTGCGGTAACCGGAACGATTGTGACCACCAAAATTGATGGTGCGCCGCATCGCGTCATTCTCACGCCGTTAGTTGAGCAAATGGATAATGCATCTCCGCTCACGGCGACGCCCAAAGCGGTGTGGAATGCCGCCAAATTCCGCAAGTACACCGGCCTGTCATGGTTGCAAATGTTGAAAGAGGGCCGCGATATGAAAAAGCGTATGGACCTCAATTGGGCTGAGGTCATCATGGCCGGCAACACGCCCATTCTCACTAAGGCAACTTTGTGTGATGGTGAACTTGATGCGGGAATTTTGCCGACGGGTCAAGTTGTTGGTGTCATCGATGATTTGCCTTCGGCCGATGAACTCGTACAACGCATTATTTCCGAAGCGGAAACAGTTTTAGATCGTCTCGCGGGACGATCACCACAAGGAGAAAATTCATGACAACCGTGATCAACGGCGCTGATGATGTGCGCGCCAATGTTGGCAAACATCTTGGCTACAGCGAATGGCTCACCATTGAACAAGACCGAGTGAACATGTTTGCCGATGCCACTGGTGATCATCAGTGGATTCATGTCGATCCGGTGCGCGCCGCTGACGGTCCGTTCGGCGCGGCTATTGCTCATGGTTATTTAACGATGTCGCTTTCTAATTTCTTTCTGCCACAAATCATTGAAGTGCAAGGGTTTTCTGCCGGAATTAATTACGGCGTCGACAAAGTGCGTTTCCCTTCGCCGGTAAAGGTGGGGGAGCGCGTGCGCGCTGGTGCAGAAATCATTGAAGTCACCGATGTGCCTGGCGGTTTACAAACTCGCATGCTCATCACCATCGAAATTGACGGTGGCGCCAAGCCGGCCTGCATTATCGAAGCGCTTTCGCGCTGGCTTTACTAAACACAAGTTCGGGCAACAATTTCCGGGGGGAACAATGCCAAATCCGATCGGTCCTTTAACCGCAGGCGACGAGTGGTTTCGTCATCAGATTGTCGACACGGTCGCCGTTGTTGGAACCAGCGATCCGTCGTGGACGGAAAAAGTTTGCGCCATGGCAATGGCCAAAGACGGAAGTTTGCAATTGGGATTTGGCCTTGGGAAATACGCCAATCGCAATGTGATGGATTGCTACACCGGAATCTCACGGGGCAAAGAGCAAATCACCATTCGTGGTTCGCGTCGTCTTTCCGATGATCCCGAACGCATGGGCGCAGGCCCAATTCGTTATGAAATTGTGGAGCCGCTTTCGAAAATTCGTTTCATTTGCGAGCCCAATGACACACAACCGATTGCTTTTGATTGGCTTTTCGAATCGGTCTTGCCCTGTTCATTAGAAGATCGCACGCATAACCGCAACGGCTACCGCGTAGCCGCCGAATTGGTTCGCTACCACCAGATCGGTGTGGCATCAGGTTGGGTCGAAGTCGATGGTGTGCGCACCGAAATCACACCCGAAACATGGGTATCGACCCGTGACCACTCATGGGGTGTTCGCTATGACGTAGGCCAGCCGTTGGCTGATGTTGAAGCCACTGAAGGATTGGGTTCGGCTGCTTTCCAATTCATTTGGTCGCCGTCGTTAATGCAACGAAAAGATGGATCGCGCTACGGCTTGTTTTTCTACGTCGCCGATACCAGTGCTCCTGGTTTTAGTCAGCGACAAACTTCGTCGTTTATGGAACACCCCGATGGCACGGTCACTCGCTTTACCGATGTCGTTCAGGATTTTTCTTATGACCCCAACAACCGACGTTTGCAAGGCGGTTATTTGCATTGCACGCTGGAAGACGGATCAACCCGTTCATTAAAAGTTGATGTTCTCGGTGACACTGGTTTTCATCTCGGCGCTGGTCTTTACTTCGGATATAACGGTCATCATCACGGTGAATGGCGGGGCCCACTCGTTGTTGAAGGTGAACGAATTTCCGATTGCACGCTGCGGGAAAATGCAGTGAAACTTCATCAAATCCGTGACACCGCCGTGCGCATTACCGATGAGGTTGAAGGCGCAGTTGGTTACGGAAATATGCAGCCCATTGCCTATGGAGACTTTCCTCACTTAGGTCTTGATGGCGCTACATCATTTATGTGATTGGTTTAACCAACGACGCCTTGATCACGCAGTTTCGCAATTGCGTCGGCAGTCAGTCCTAATTCGCGACTCAATACCTCATCGGTATGTTCACCCAGATACGGCATACGTGTTTCGGGACCATCGGCCATCTTTGACATCTTGATGGGATTGCCGGGCGTTAAAACCGGATCGCCACCATCAAGACGCGGAATTTCCACCAACATATTGCGAGTTGCTACATGCGGATCGTCGATGACTTGTTGCGCGGTGAGGCAAGGGCCAGCCGCAACGCCTGCTTGAGCGAGTAACTGACAGGCTTCGACATTGGTTTTATCGGCGGCCCATTCGTTCACGCCTTGACGAATGATGTCGTCAATATGTTTTCGCCAGCCAGCGCGAGTGGAAAGTCGTTCGTCGGTCATCCATTCAGGTTTTCCAATGAGATTGGCCAAACGTTCAAATTCATGTTCGCGGCCAACTTGGATGATGAACCAACCGTTATTGGCTTTAAATCCGTCCAAGATCATGGCGAGGCCTTGACCTGGTTCGGTGCGCAATCCCATCGACCAGAAGTTGGTGACGAGGTCGGTCATTGACACCATCGCATCGAACATGGCGACATCGACGTATTGACCCTGTCCGGTGCGATCACGATGACGTAATGCGGCCAATACGCCAATGGTGGCGAACAGTGCCGTGCCGATATCACCGAGCGCGCCAACCGGCGACACCATCGGTGGACGTCCGGGTTCGAGTTTGTAGTCGTAAATGCCGCTCATCGCTTCGGCCACCGCGGCATACGCCGGCCAACCGTCATAGGGGGTTTCGGTGGTGTTACCAAAACCAGAAACCGAGACGTAGACGACGGCCGGATGCACTTTGGCAATGTCGTCATAACCAAGACCCATGCGACGCAGTGATCCACCTTTGAAATTTTCGGCGATCACATCAAACTTCGGTGCCAAATCCAGGATCAGTTGACGCCCTTCATCTGATTTCAGATCAACGCAAATCGATTTTTTGTTCAAGTTGTTGCGCAAATATGTGGCGCCTAAGGAACGACCTTCAGGATCGGGGATTGAAGGTTGCGAACTGCGGCCCAAATCGCCGCTGCCAATACTTTCAACTTTGACAACTTCAGCGCCGAGGCGCGCCAACAACTGTGTGGCATAAGGAAGCGCTTGCATTTGTTCCAGCGCGAGTACTCGAACTCCTTCAAGTGGGCGTCCGAATTGCAGTGCGTCTTCATTACCAATGTCGCCAAGTTTCATAGTTTGACCCTAGCCAATTGGCGTTGTAACTACTGAATGAATCGATAGGAAACAGGCATTTTCTTCGGGCCACTTACCAAAATCGAGGCCGTATGTTCAGGAGTGGTGTTGGATTCGATGTATTCCAAACGAGGCAGTAACTCTTTGAAAAATTCACGTATTTCCAACCGAGCTAAATGTGCGCCAAGGCAATAGTGGCGACCAAAGCCAAAACCAAGATGTTTGTCGGCATCTTGACGGGTGACATCAAAGGTAAATGGTCTATCGAATACTCGTTCATCACGATTGGCTGATGGATACGACATCAATAACCAATCGCCGCGCTGAAATGATTGACCGCTCGCAAGCGTGTAATCGGTCTGGCAATTGCGCATGAAATGTTTAACGGGTGAAACCCAGCGCACAATCTCATCGCAAGCGGCGTCAATGAGTTCAGGATTTTGTTGCAGCATCTTTAACTGGTCAGGATTTTGTAAAAGTGCTTCCATGCCGCCGGCAATGGCATTCGAAGTTGTGTCGTGACCAGCGGTGGCAACAATTAAGTAGTAGCCGTAGGTGTCCATATCTTCGAGCGGCTTACCGTTGATATGTCCGTTAGCGATCACAGTTGCTAAGTCGTCGGTGGGGTTGGTGCGTCGCTCAGCATTGAGGCCAGTAAACAATGCGATCACGTCCATGATGACGGCCATCATTTGATCGTTTTCGCCAACCCGTTCGAAATCGGGATCTTCGGCTCCAAAAAGTTCTTGGGTGAGACGCAACATGCGCGGAAATTCTTCTTCGGGAAGGCCCAAAATGTCGAGGATGACGCGCAAAGGAAAATTCATGGCGACATCGATGGCGAAATCGCAGGAATCACCTTTGGCTTTCATTTCGTCGACGGAACGTTTCGCCTGTAGTTGAACTTGTTCGGTGAGTTTGCGCACTTCGCCGGGTTTAAACCAGTCATTCACTAACGCGCGATGCGCTTTGTGTTCGTCGCCATCCATATTGATGAGCGTGTTGACCATCGCCGGTTCTTTGGGGGCGTCAAGGGAAATACGCGTGGTAGCCATTGTTGAAGAAGGATCGTTGGTAAAGACATCTGAGTTCTTTTCCACTTCCATAATTTCCGGCTGTCCCAGCACCGCAAAAAATGGTTCACGACCTTCGTAGGCAAACCGATGTACGGGCCCTTCGCGGCGTAACTCCGCAGCAATGGCGTGCCAGCGTTCATCGTCGGAATAGGCGGCGGCATCGATAAAAATGCGTCCTCGCTCATCAGTTGTGGCCACAGGTCCTCCTTAAATCTGCGCCTTTGGGGCAATAGACGGTCTATCAGTTACGGTAAGGGACATGCGCGGCATCATTTCTTTCGGGGCGTATCTGCCTTATCGACGTTTAGATCGATCACAAATTTCAGCCTTCCTCGGACAGGGGGGAGGCAAAGGCACTCGCACGGTTGCTTCATTCGATGAGGACACCACGACAATGGGCGTTGAGGCATCTCGTTACGCCTTGCGCAAGGCACGCAACTTGTCGTTAGACACGTTGGTTTTCGCCACGGCCTCACCGGCATACGCAGACAAAACCAATGCCACGGCGTTACAAGCCGCGTTGTTGTTGCCGGAAAATGTGGTGGCCTTCGATGCAGGTGCATCGGTTCGCTCGGCCAGCGCCGCACTCACCATCGGCGCCAAAAACAGCGGTAACTCGTTAGTTGTGCTGTCCGATATCCGCACGGGCTTAGCGGGATCAGCCGATGAAGCCATGGGTGGCGATGCGGCGGCCGCCATCATTTTTGGCGAAGGTGACGATGTCATTGCCGAATATCTCGGCGGCGCTTCAGTTGCCAAAGAATTTCTAGATCGTTGGCGTTTGCCTGGTGAAGTGCGTTCCAAAGTGTGGGACGACAAGTTTTCCGAACTCGCCTATGGCGATCTTGGTCGGCGAGCATTCAAAAATGCATTGGCCGACTGCGGTCTTTCTCCCGACAACGTTGATGTCGTTGTTGTTGCCGCACCAACGGCACGAATTGGTTCGTCATTAGCGGGCAAATTAGGAGCCAAGAAAGTGGCGGATGATTTATCGGCCACCGTTGGTGCCACTGGTGCTGCGCAGCCCGGTGTGTTGTTAGCCAATGCACTCGAAACCGCAGAACCCAATCAAGTAATCGCTTTAGTTGTTTTGGCCGATGGTGCTGATGTGCGTCTTTTCCGCACAACTAAAGCATTGGCTTCGTTTACGCCTGCTCATTCTGTGGAAGCGCAACTTTCTTCTGGTGCGGCCGTTACTTACGGACGCTTTCTTTCTTGGCGCAACATGATCAATATCGAACCGCCGCGCCGACCAGAACCGGCCCGTCCTTCGGGTACCGCTAGCGCTCGCAATGTCGAATGGAAATTCGGTTTTGTTGGAAGTCGTGATGAGCAAACCGGCGATGTTTTCTTGCCACCGGTGCGCGTCTCACGTGATGGTCAACGAACCGATCAAATGGATGAAGTGCCGATGGCTGATGTGGCCGGCACCATTGCAACTTTCACCGTTGACCGCATGGCGTATTCACCGAGTCCGCCCATTATTTTCGCCGTAGTTGATTTCGATGGAGGCGGTCGTTTGCCCATCGAATTAACTGATACCGATCTTGAAGAAGTCGCAATTGGCAAGCGAGTGGAAATGACATTCCGTCGTTTGTTTACTGCAGATGGAATTCACAACTACTTCTGGAAGGGGAAGTTGATCCGTGGCTAGTCATGGCATTTGTGATCGTGTGGCCATCGTTGGCATGGGCTGCACCAACTTTGTTGAGAACTGGGGCAAGAGCCTCGACGACTTGATGATTGACGCTTCGAATGAAGCGTTTTCATCAGCCGGTGTAACGGCGAACGACATTGACGCGTACTGGTTTGGAACAGCTCAAAGCGGCATGAGCGGCATCACATTGGCGCGCGCTTTGCAATTACAGAATAAGCCGGTCACTCGTGTTGAGAATTACTGCGCCACAGGGTCGGAAGCTCTTCGTCAAGCCGCTTACGCTTTGGCCTCCGGCGCTTATGACCTTTGTATGGTCGTTGGTGCGGAGAAAGTTAAAGACACTGGTTTTCAAGGTCTGAATGCATTTCCAATTCCAAACGATGGAACCGCCCGCACGCTTACCGCCGCGGCCATGTTTTCGATGATTGTTCCGGCGTATGGCAATAAGTACGGCGTTGATGAAGAAACAATGCGCGAAGTGCTTTCCCATATTGCCGTGAAGAATCATTACAACGGTGCACGTAATTCGCGTGCACAATTCCGCAAGGAAATCACTCGCGACACAGTTGAAAAGGCTCCGAAAATGGCCGGCACATTAGGTGTCTTCGACTGTGCCGGTGTTGCTGATGGTTCGGCCGCCGCCATTGTTTGTCGTGCCGAAGATGCGCATAAGTACACCGACAAGCCGATTTATGTGAAAGCCCTTTCGTTTGTTGCCGGTAATGGCTCTGGTCTTACTGATCCGACCTACGACTACACCACGTTCCCGGAAATTGCTGCTTGTGCTGTTGATGCCTATGCGCAAGCCGGAGTGAAAAACGCTCGTCAAGAAGTTGCTATGGCTGAAGTGCATGATTGCTTCACACCAACCGAATTGGTGTTGATGGAAGATCTGCAATTTTCCGAGCGCGGCACCGCATGGCGCGATGTCCTTGATGGAGTTTTCGATCTCAACGGTGAACTACCCGTTAACCCCGATGGTGGATTGAAATCATTCGGTCACCCCACCGGTGCTAGTGGTTTACGCATGATGTTCGAAGCGTTCTTGCAATTGCGCGGCGAAGTGCCCGAAGAGCGCGCTATTTCCAGTTTGACGGAAAAGCGCAAACTCGCACTCACTCACAACTTGGGTGGTTACCCAGGTGAGATGGTGTCGTTCGTATCGCTGTTAGGTGCAGAACTCGGCTAGAGGCGTTCAATGATGGTGACGTTGGCTTGACCGCCACCTTCACACATCGTTTGCATGCCATAACGGCCGCCGGTGCGTTCTAATTCGTTGAGCAATGTGCTCATCAAACGTACGCCGGTTGCGCCTAAGGGATGTCCGAGAGCGATGGCGCCGCCGTTGACATTCACCTTGGCTAAATCAGCACCGGTTTCTTTTTGCCAAGCCAAGACAACGCTGGCGAAGGCTTCGTTAATTTCGATGAGATCAATATCGTCGAGCGTCATGCCGGCTTTGGCCAGCGCATGCTTGGTGGCCGGAATCGGCGCGGTCAACATATAAATCGGATCGTCGGCCAACACTGAAAGATGATGAATGCGGGCACGGGGCTTGAGGTTATGTTCCTTCACTGCCTTTTCACTGGCGATCAACATGGCTGCTGATGCATCCGAAATTTGTGATGCGCAGGCCGCGGTGACGCGTCCGCCTTCTACCAAAGTTGGGAGTGAACGAATCTTTTCCCAATTCGGTTCGCGGGGACCTTCATCATGGGAAAGACCATTGAAAGCGAAAATCTCATTTTCGAAACGGCCTTCTTCACGAGCACGAATTGCACGCTCATGACTTTGAACGGCGAACTGTTCCATATCGTCACGGGAGATATCCCATTTTTCGGCGATCATTTCTGCGCCGCGGAACTGACTTACTTCTTGAGTGCCGTAACGATCCACCCAACCTTTTGAACCGCTAAACGGATCGGTGAAACCAAATTGTTCAGCCACAACCATGGCCGAAGAGATCGGAATTTGCGACATGTTTTGCACACCGCCGGCCACAACCAGATCTTGGGTGCCACTCATGACGCCTTGGGCCGCGAAATGAACCGCTTGTTGTGAACTTCCGCACTGACGATCAACGGTGGTTCCAGGAACATGTAACGGCAACCCAGCCGCCAACCAACAGGTGCGAGCGATATCGCCTGCTTGCGGTCCGATGGTGTCAAGACAGCCGAAGACAACATCCTCAACCGCACCGGGATCAATACCCGTGCGCGTCATGAGTTCGTTTAACGCCGCGGCACCTAAATCGGCGGGGTGAACTTGAGAAAGACCACCGCCACGACGACCAACTGGTGTGCGAACGGTATCGATGATGTATGCCTCAGCCATTGTTTTCTCCGTTAGTAGGAAGGTGAGATGTTACCGAGAAGGTGAGATTACCGGCTCAAGATGGTGCATGAACCGTGACCAAAAAGGCCTTGGTTAATTGCTAAACCAACTTTGGCGCCTTCAACTTGGTGGCCTTCACAGCGACCTTGTAGTTGCCAAGTCAATTCACAAACCTGCGCGATGGCTTGAGCGGGAATGGCTTCACCAAACGATGACAAACCACCCGATGCATTCACCGGAACGCGACCACCGAGTGCGGTGGCACCGGTGCGCACCAATGATGCACCTTCGCCTTCGGCGCATAAGCCCAAGTTTTCGTACCAATCCAATTCCAATGCCGTGGAGAGGTCATAGACCTCAGCGCAAGAAATATCTTCGGGGCCGACACCCGCTTGTTCGTAGGCGTTGCGCGCAATTGAATCTTTAAATCCAAATGTTGGCGCGGTTACAACCGCGTTGGAGTCGGTGGCGATATCCGGTAATTCCAGACGAATTTGCGGATAGGTGGGTGTGGTGTTGGCAACGGCGCGAATACGCACTGCGCCTTCCAACGTGCCTAACTTCTTCTTGGCATATTCCGGCGTGCAAATAATGACCGCGGCTGCACCATCGGATGTTGCGCAAATATCAAGCAGACGCAACGGATCGCTCACAATGGGTGAAGAGGCGAAATCGTCAAGCGAAAACTCTTTGCGGAAACGCGCATATGGATTATGCACGCCTGCTTTTGAGTTCTTTACTTTCACCATGGCGAAGTCTTCGGTGGTGTCACCAAAGACATCAATACGACGACGCGCATTTAAGGCGAAGAACGATGGGTTCGTTGCGCCGAGCAAATGGAAGCGCTGCCAATCGGGATCGTCTTTACGCTCGCCGCCAACGGGCGCGAAAAAACCTTTTGGCGTTGTATCGGCACCAATCACCATGGCCACATCAGCAAATCCAGCAAGCAACTGCGCGCGCGCCGATTGCAATGCTTGTGCACCTGAAGCACAAGCGGCATACGACGATGAAATTTGTGCGCCGGTCCAACCGAGTGCTTGCGAAAAGGTCGAACCCGCCACAAAGCCGGGATAACCATTACGAATGGTGTCGGCACCAGCAACAAATTCGATGTCGCGCCATTTCACATCGGCATCCGCTAACGCGGCGCGTGCTGCGACCAGACCGTATTCAACAAAATTGCGGCCCCATTTACCCCATGGGTGCATACCGGCGCCTAAGACAACGAGATCATTTTCGTTTGCCATTTCAAACTCCCTTTGGGGCTGCGGGCGCCCATGTCCATACCCAATGATCAACACCGTCGTCATCGCGATAGAGAACTTGTAGATCGACTTCAACTTCCATACCGATGGAAAGTTCAGTAACGCTTACGCCTTTTGCGACTTGACCCAAAATAACGAGTCCTTCTTGTTCCAATTCCACCGCCGCCAATGCATACGGCTCGAATGGTTCCGCCGCGATATAGGGGGGCGGCGGCGCGTAATGGTTTTCGGTATAGGACCAAATCTTTCCCCGACGGCTAAGGGGCGAAGGAGAAAGTTCCGCACCCTCACAATCGGGATTAGGGCAGGCACCACTGCGGGGAGGGAACACATATGTTCCGCAGTCGTCGCATTTGCAGCCGATCAATTGGTAGGGCTCTTCGGTTGTAAACCAGCCCTCGATAGCAGGCACTCGATTAGTCACACTGGCAGCGTAGTGGCCTCACTTGCGGGCTAGGGAAGGGGCCGCAGGCCGCGGACTCGAAAGGGCGGCAGTCGGCGGGCAGGATCGGATAATCGCTGGCAAACTTGGCCCAGCCGCTCGTGGGGGGCGGGTCAAGGGGGAACAACATGGGCCGTTGGAGCCGAGAGGAAATCCAAGACGCATTCGATAAGTACCAAGCCGCGGCAATCGTGGGTGGCACAACGGGCGATTGGTCAACATGGGCGGATTGCTTCACCGAAGACTGTTTTTACAAAGAGCATCACTACGGCGAGATTGCTGGTCGTCAAGCGGTTCTCGATTGGATCACCAAAGTGATGACAACTGAAGAGCCCGGTAAGTCAATGTCGTATTTCCCGATCGAGTGGTCCATCATCGATGAAGACCGCGGTTGGGTTGTTTGCCAAGTGTGGAATCGCATGGATGATCCCGGTGACGGCACTGTGCATCAGGATTACAACTTCACATTGCTGAAGTACGCCGGTAACGGACGCTTTAGTTATGAAGAAGATATTTATAACCCGATGTCATTCGGAAAAATGATTGCCGGATGGACAAAGGCAAAACGTAAAGCGGAAAACCCCGAGTAACTCGTTCGTAGTAGCGGGTTGCCAATTAGCGAATTGTCGGTGTGACGCGCACACCCGATTCAAAGAACGCTTGACCTTCGGCTAACGCTTCGGGGCGATTACCAATTTCTACTAAGTGATTGGCCATCGCAATTGCGTGTTGGCGCGGCATATTGCGTCGCGCCCACAGCGCGCGCATTGTTCCTTGAACCGCGATTTGGGGAAGCGACGCCAGTTTGGTGGCAATTTCAACGGTGTGTTCGAGCAGTTTCTCGCCGGGAACAACTTCACTCACCATTCCCCAACCTAAAGCAGTCTGCGCGCTAATACGTTCGTAATTTCCCATTAACGACATGCGCACTAATTCACCCCATGGCATTTGACCGAACATGAACATTGGTTCAAAGCATGCGGCCATGCCGTAGGTGGTGTGAGGATCGAAAAATGTTGCATGCTCGGCCGCAATGATGAATTCGCTTTCGCCGAGTG
Organism: uncultured Bifidobacterium sp.; assembly: GCA_964403825.1. GTDB lineage: Bacteria > Actinomycetota > Acidimicrobiia > Acidimicrobiales > Acidimicrobilacustridaceae > Acidimicrobilacustris. Next base: position 12,574 of record CAYOHV010000003.1, read on the forward strand.
CATAAAACGCGCCACCGCCACACATTCCGTTGACGGCAGTGATCATGGGCTTCCAAAGATCAGCCTGTTTAGGTCCGAGTTTCAACATCGGATCGTCCATCATGAACGGAGAGTTGGGCTGACGATTGTTCATTGCAAAATCGCGATCGATGCCGGTGCAAAATGCTTTTTCACCTGCGCCGGTGAGAACGATGACTTTCACTGAATCGTCATAACGAAGATCGATATAGAGACTCTCAAGTTCGTTGACCAAAGCCTCATCGCATGAGTTGTATTTTTCTGGTCGGTTAAGGGTGATTACGCCGACTCCGTCGTTGACATCAAAAAGAAGCGTTGAATAGGTCATTTCCGCAACCTAGCAATTTCGGACTCGTCTGACGATCCCTAGGGCGAATCGCTAGGGTCTAGTCATGGTTTGCCGCATATCGGCCGTCCCCGGCCCCGCCTGCAAGTTTTGGCCTGCCTTCGCGTTATGGGCTGTGCGATGACCTATCCCGAAAAGCCGTTTAGTGGTGCGTATCCAAACGTTTTGGCGCTCTTTGATGAAGTAGTCGAAAAATGCGGAGACATCGAAGCGTTTGTCTGCGGCGATGAACGCATGACGTTTGCGCAATGGGCGCAGCGAGCCGACGGCGTCGCCACCTATTTATCGGCACAAGGTGTTCGTGCCGGTGATGTTGTTGGTATCTCGTTACCGTCATCACTCGATTACGCCATTGCGTATCAAGCCATCATTCGCTGCGGCGCAATTGCTTCTGGAATGAACCCGCGTTTAGGGGTGGGGGAGACAACGCATATTTTGCAAAAGTCAGAGCCCGTCTGCGTGGTTACCGATACAACATCGGGCGCATTTGCCGATGACGGTCAATTCGCCAACGTGCGACGAATTGGACTTACCGAGTTGCAGAACGCTTTTTATGAAAAACCGTTTACGGCGCGACCGAAAATGGATCTCGACGACATCATGGCTTTGGTCTGGACATCGGGCACGACCGGCAAACCAAAAGGTGCCATGTTCGATCACGGTTGTCTTTATGCAATGAGCAAAGCGGCCGGCCCATTAAGCGCAGTTGGTGATCGTCGTCTTTCGCCTTTACCTTTTGCGCATGTTGGTTACATGACGCGTATTTGGGATGAACTTGCCCATGTCATCACCACCATCGTTTGTCCTACGCCATGGACGGCGGCGGAAACATTGGCTTTGATTGAAAATGAACGCGTCACGGTTGGTCAAGGTGTGCCGGCGCAATGGCAAATGATGTTGGCTCATCCCAATTTGGCGAGCACTGATGTTTCATCACTTCGTATTGTGAGTTCGGGTGCGGCGCGAATTCCACCGGAAATGGTGGAAGGCATGCGTGATCAATTCCATTGTCCTGTTGTGGTGCGTTACACCTCAACTGAAGCGTGTGTTTCAACGGGCACTGCGCTTACCGATTCCGATGAAGTGATTTGCACCACTGTGGGCAAGCCGGGTCCCGGAGTTGAAATGGAATTGCGTCTTGATGAAGGACGCGGTCGGCAATGCGAGACCGGTGAAGTGGGAACAGTGTGTTTACGTAGTCGCGCCGTGATGCGCGGTTATTGGCGTGAACCGGAACTCACTGCGGCGGCCATTGACGAAAACGGTTGGCTACTCACCGGCGATCTTGGTCATCTCGAAGATGATGGCAATTTGCGGTTAGATGGACGCAGCACCGAGATGTATATCCGTGGCGGATACAACGTGTATCCGATTGAAATCGAAAATTGTTTAGGTCAACATCCAAATATTGATCGTGTTGCCGTTGTGGGAACGCCGGCACCGGTTTTAGGTGAAATTGGTGTGGCCTTCATTGTGCCGACCGGCGACGAACCAACGCTCGAAGAATTACGAGCGTGGTGCCAAAAAGAGTTGGCGTCTTATAAGGCACCTGATGCCCTCGTGATCATTGACGAATTGCCGCTTACGGCTATGTCGAAAATCGACAAACGAGCGTTGGCGCCATTGGCCGCTGAGGCCGAAAAGAAATGGGAACGTTGAAATGCACACAGGCGCTTGTTGTGCGCCTATCGTTTCACGGTTGAGAGAAAGGGAACCGACGTGGGAATTTGCGACGGAAAAGTAGTCATCATCACCGGTGCGGGACGTGGACTTGGGCGCGAACATGCTTTGGCGTTTGCGGCCGAAGGCGCCAAGGTTGTGGTGAACGATGTCGGCGCGTCGTTACAAGGTGAAGGTTCCGATCTCAGCCCAGCCGAAGAAGTAGTTGAAATCATTCGAGCCAATGGCGGCGAAGCCATTACCAATGCTGATGACATCAGTGATTGGGATGGAGCGGGCCGTCTTGTGCAATCAGCAATTTCAACTTTTGGTGGTCTCGACACGGTTGTAACTAATGCGGGCATTGTGCGCGATCGCATGTTTGTCAATATGTCCATTGACGAATGGGACGCGGTTATTCGTGTTCACTTACGGGGCACATTTTGTCCGGTGAAGCATGCCGTTGAATATTGGCGAGCCGAATCAAAGGCGGGTCGTCAACGCGATGCGCGTGTTGTAACCACGTCATCGGGTGCCGGCTTACACGGATCAATTGCACAAACTAATTACGCATCGGCCAAAGCCGGTATTGCCGCATTCACCATCAACATCGCCGCCGAATTAGGACGCATCGGCGTGATGGCCAATTCAATTGCTCCGTCAGCGCGTAGTCGTATGACGGAAGAACCATTCCCGGAAATGATGGCAAAACCGGAATCCGGTTTCGATGCCATGGATCCGGCCAATATCAGTCCGTTGGTGGTGTGGTTAGGCAGCCCTTCATGTTCAGTTTCGGGACGCGTTTTCGAATGCGCCGGCGGAGAAATCAGCGTTGCCGATGGTTGGCAGGTAGGGGCCAAGTTCGATAAGGGCGATCGTTGGCAGCCCGATGAAATCGGTGCGGTTGTTACCGATCTCATCGCTGCCACCCCTGCACCTTTCCCGGTACACGGAACGTGACCGAAGAAGGTGTGATTGCGACTGATGGTCGTGTTATCGGCGAGCGTGCTGCTCGCACACGAGCGCGTCTATTAGAAGCCACCGCCGAAACGCTGCGTGAACAGGGAGCATTAGAGGTAAAGGTTGCCGATGTTGTGCGCATTGTGGGCACCTCGCCGGCCACGTTTTATCAATATTTTTCTGATGTTGAAGACGCAATCTATGCGTTAGCCGTTGATCTCATTCCAACGGTTGCGCCGTTAACAGATCAACTGGCCGAAACCTGGACCGAAAACGATGCTTTAGAAAAAGCACGTTTATTCGTGAACAATTACATGAATTTTTGGGATCGTTATGGTTCGGTTTTGCGACTTATGTTGTTGCGGGCCGATGAACGTGATGAACGTTTTCGCCAAGTTCGCCGTGAATACAACGCGCCGTTCATGACCACGATGTCAAACAAGGTGACCGACGCAATTGCGGCCCAGCGATTGCCAGCCGAATTAGATGCACAAACCGTGGCCGGTGCGATGTTGGCCGCGCTTGACCGACTTCCGAATTATCGGGAGATGTTTGAAAAGCGCGGTACGACCCGCCAAGCCATGACTGAAACCATGGCGCGGTTATTAGTTACGTCGTTAACCGGTTACCAACCGCGATAACGAACGTCGCGCCGTTCTTTAAATGCCGCCACACCTTCATTGAAGTCTTGGGTGTAGGACGCCATTTCTTGCGCCCAGGCTTCATCTTCGAAAGCGCCTTGGCGTTGTGAATCAAGGCTGCGATTGAGGAGCCACTTAGAAAGCATTAACGCTTTCGTGGGTGATTCGGCCAAACGGTTTGCCCATTCGGTTGCGGCATTGGCGAGTTCACTAGCGGGAACAACCTTGTTGACTAAGCCAAGTCGACACGCTTCTTCGGCCGGAACATCATCACCAAAGAAAATAAGTTCCTTCGCTTTTTGCATACCAATGAGGCGCGGCAGCATGTAGGCGCCGCCGCCATCGGGTGTGATGCCGCGACGCACAAAAACTTCGATGAACTTTGCGTTGTCGGCTGCGATCACAAGATCAGAAGCAAACGCAATATGCGCGCCGATGCCGGCGGCGGTGCCGTTAACTGCGGCGATGACTGGCTTTTCGCAATCCATGATGGCGCCAATTAATCGTTGGGCTCCGCGCTTGATATTGCGACCGACATCACCGAGTGCTTTTTCGGGCGCATCAGCCGGTCCGGGATTCACCGGAATTTTGGAAACGCGAAGATCAGCGCCCGTGCAGAAATGTTTTTGTCCGGCCGCAGTGATGATGACGCAGCGAATATTCAGATCGTTGCTCGCACCTTCTAAAAGTTCGATTGTGCGATTGCGCTGATCGGGAGTGATGGCATTGGCAGCATCGGGACGGTTCAAGACGAGGCGGGCCACGCCCACTTCATCGATATCCCAAAGCAGGTCGTTTGCGGTGTCGTTTTCAGTTTCGGACATAGCTCGGTTCTACCACGACAAGCGCGAGAAAGGCTCCGTCACGGTTAGGTACACTGCGGTTATGCCGTTGTACGAATTCAAATGTGCGGAATGTGATGAGCGGTTTGAGGTTCGACGCCCGATGTCAGAAGCCTCTAATCCGGTCGATTGTCCCAATGGGCATGTGGGCGCCCGTCGCCTGTTGAGCGTTTTTGCCAGCGTGGGAACGGCCACGGCAGCAGCTCCCGTAAGTGCACCAGCACCATCGGGCGGCGGATGCTGCGGCGGTATGTGCGGCTGTTAACGGAAACGCACTAAATCGTCGCGCTCGTATCGCCATTCACTCTTGCCCATCCATAAACGATGACGGGGCCCTTCAAGTGTGGGATCGCCCGATTGATAACCGGCATCACCTTCATAAAGCGCAAGCGCGAACGAATCTAAGCCAGCGAATTTTGTAACGAAAAACTCCGGGGAGTTTTGACGAAAGAAATCGAGGGCCGCTTGTGTTGAAGCAAACGCATTCAAAATCGCCAACGTAATAAACGTGGGCGGAATGAGTTCAATCTCGTCGGCGTTGCGACGCGCCATCGCTTCTGAAGGACGCATCCAAGCAAGTTCGTGAATCTCGCCCATGTCGGCTTGTAAGGCATGCGTTGGCGCCGGAGCGATAAAGAAAAACGTTGAGAAACGACGGGGTGCTTCCATTGGTGGCGTCCAATGCGACATCCAAACCAAATCATCAACGGAAATTTTTGCGCCGGCTTCTTCAGCGGCTTCGCGTACACAAGCGCGACGAGCGACATCAATGAAATTCGGATCGGCCTCATCAAATAATTCGCCGACATAATTTTCGCCGTGGTCATCGACATCAATGCGACCACCGGGAAACACCCATGCGCCACCGGCAAAATAAATTTTCGAATTTCGTCTCGCTAACAACACTTCAGGGCCAGCATCGCCATCACGCAACAACACAACCGTGGCTGCTGGAACAGCAATCTTGTTGGTGTCTATTTCGCCGGAGTTTGCGTTTGCGTCGTTTGCGTTGGTCATAGTTTTATGTTGCGGTTCTTATGTTGTTATTCCGAGCCGTTTTAACATGGCTTGCGGAACAGTGTTCTCACCTTTGGCGAGCGATGCCGCTCGTTCAGTATTTATTTCGTCGAGATCTCGTAATGGCCAATCATCCCATGGCCCATCAGGTATGCGGCGGGCATCTCCCTCGGCATCGCAACAGGCATATAAATAGGCAGCCAACGCCACTAAATGTCGCTTTGCTCCGATTGGTCCGGTGCTGCCCACCACCACTTTGGCATCGAGTTCAGTCAGGGTGTCCGCCCAAACTTCTGGGTTGCCATCCCATGCATTGGGCGTAGTGGAAAGCGGTGCGAATGTGCCGGCGAAAATTGTGTCGGCATCGGGAACCATCACGATGAGATTTTCTGCTTGTTGTCCGCTCACCGGTACAACCAAAACTTTTTCCGTAAGCCATGCGGCCGCATCAACAACATGCGAAACGGGACGAGTGGTAAACGACGTGTGATCGTCAGTTTGTTCGTACTCGTGAGCGAATTGCGGAACTAAACGCTTATAGGCATCAAAGGGCACCGGTTGATCTAAAAGAACATTGGTTTGCGTACGTCCATATCGGGCCGCCATCCAAAAAACTGACGAACCACCAACCGATTCGACGTGGCTTGAGGTGTACACGACTCGTCGTACTGGCCGATTGAATTGCTGAAGTTCTTTCAACAACGCCCGCGCCACACTTGGCGAACAGGTGGTGTCGACCAAAGTGATGCCATCGTCTTCAACAATGACCCCCACATTGGGCGTTCCATTTCCAATCCACGCCCAGACATTGGGACTAATGGGTTCAAGGCGGCCGGCATCTTTGGCGGCCGGACCGACATCAGGGGTGGGTGGCATTGGTCCCAGATCGTTCATCGTCGCCAAGCGTAGGGGGCTAGGGTCTCAACGTGGCTCAGAAAAAGCAGAAGAAAAAAAATCGCAAGGAACACCACCATTTGCCCAAGGTGGGAACACCGCAGAATGACGCGTATCGCTTGAAGCGCAGCCGCGAAGATTTAGTGAACTTCGGTCTCACTCATCCTGGTCGCAGCACACTCACATGGGTGCTCGGCATTGTGGCCGTTATTTTTCTTTTGCTGACGATTATTTCGTTTATCGCCATTACCTAATCAACGAGGTTTAAAGCAGTAACCCACCATCAACGGGGAGCACGCTGCCCGTGATGTACGCGCCTGCTTTTGAACTTAAGAAAATTGCGGTGCCGGCCATATCGGACGGTTCGCCAATTCGTTGTAGCGGAATTGAGGCGCGAATCGAATCGCCAAAGTCGCGCAATGTTGCCGCCATCATTTTCGATTCAAACGGGCCCGGCGCAATGGCGTTAACGGTGATGTGCTCACGGGCTAAGCGCTTCGCAAGTACGCGAGTGAGTTGATGCACTGCTGCTTTTGACGCGGAATACGAATACGTTTCCAACATCGGTACATGAATTCCGTCAACGGAACCGATATTGATGACACGCGCTGGATCTTCTGCGGTGCCGGCCGTTATGAGTTCTTGATGAAGATCACGAGTGAGATGGAAAACGCTCTTTACATTGAGATCTAAAACGCGATCCCACGCCGAGTCATCAAATTCATCAAATGGCGCACCCCACGTTGCGCCGGCGTTGTTCACCAAAATGTTGAGCGAGCCATTGCACCATTCGCGGGTTAATCCCGCTAAGCGCGCGCATTCCTCGGGCTTCGAAAGATCAGCCGGAAACGAAACGCATTCACCAATTTGCGAAAGTTCGGCGGCTACTGAATCGCAAACATCCGCCTTGCGCGAGGAAATTGCAACACGCGCACCGGCGCGAATAAAGCCTTCGGCGATCATGAGGCCAATGCCGCGGCTGCCACCGGTAACAAGTGCGGTTTTTCCTTCAATGGAAAATAAATCGTTCATGGTTTTTGCATGCTTTCAATAAGTAAATGTTGGGAAAGATCCCCATAAAGAGTGGGGCGCATCCGCCGTTCAACAAATCGCCAATTGCCATCAACGCATTCGAAAGTGTCGGTATATGAGCCGGCGATGATTGGTTGCAGCGGCAACACATCGGTTTGCTGAAAAACAGTGAATCGTGAACGACAAACGGCCGAAAGTTGTGAATCGGCAAGTTCAATGAGTGGGTTTGTCGTGACGTGATGCGTGCGAGGAGTTCCGTCTTCATATTTACGCGTTGTTGCTTGATACAACGACGTCACTGCCTGTGCACCGACTGCTATGGGATTGCCATCAGCATCGGTGATCGCGCCATGGGCGAAAAGTGCACCAATCGCGTCGTAGTCGCCAGCGTCAATGGCTTCGGCGTAGGTGTAAAGAAGGTTCTCGATTGCATCTCGGGGATCCATACTCGAAACGCTAGTCGTAATGATGTGGCGACTACGCCCGATCTTTCATGAGCAATTCAAT
>CAYOHV010000003.1:20589-31425 GCA_964403825.1 uncultured Bifidobacterium sp.
CCGAGATCGATCTCGGGCATGCACCAAAAACCGCGATCTGAGCGCATAACAATTCGATCGTGTGCGCTGGAGAGCAATGCGCCGGCGCCAAATGCATGTCCATTCACGGCAGCCACCGTCATGCAATCCAATTTCAATATGCGTCCCCACACTTTAAAAAGGCCGCTAAGGAATTGCCGTGAACTATCAGGGTTGGCCATAAGCCAATCCAGATTCAAACCGTTCGAATAGAACTTTCCTTCGCCGGTGGTGACAAGGGCGAGAGGACCAGGGGTGTTTTCAATCTCGTCGAGCGCATCGTGCCAGCGATTGACGACGTCTAAATCGAATCGATTTTCGCCGTTATTCATGGTGAGAACGGCGACCTTGCCTTGCCATGTGAGTTCGAGCATGTGCGAAAGCATTGCACGTCCTAGCCTTGCGGGTATGGCTGATTACAAACCCCCGTTTCGCGATGTTCGTTATGTGCTCGAGAACCTTGTCGACCTAGATGCAATCTGTTCTCTTCCGGCGTTTTCCCATCTTGATCCGGCCACTATTTTTGGCGTGCTTGAAGAGAACGCCCGCTTTGTTGCTGAGGTAATTGCTCCTCTTAATCGGGTGGGCGATATCGAAGGTTCGCAGCATGATCCAACAACCAATACCGTTCGCACGCCGACCGGTTTCATTGACGCCTACAGCAGTTATGTGGAGGCCGGCTGGGGCGGTGTTCCGTTTCCGGAAAGTTACGACGGTGGTGGATTCCCGTGGCTCGTTGGCATCGTGATGCAAGAGTTCATTTCGTCGGCCAACATGGCGTTTTCCATGGCACCGCTTCTCACTCAAGGCGCCATTGATTTATTGATGCATCACGGAAGTGAAGAACAAAAAGAGAAGTACTTAAAGCGCATGGTGACCGGTGAATGGACCGGCACCATGAATCTCACTGAACCGCAAGCCGGTTCTGATGTTGGTGCGGTGCGCACAAAAGCAATTCCGCAAGCCGATGGCAGTTACAAAATCACGGGAACGAAAATTTACATTTCCTTTGGTGAACATGATTTGGCCGACAACATTGTTCATTTAGTTTTGGCCCGCACACCGGATGCGCCTCCGGGAACAAAAGGAATTTCGTGTTTCATCGTCCCGAAGTATTTGGTGAACGATGACGGTTCATTAGGTGAACGAAATGACGTCACTTGTGTTTCGATTGAACACAAGATGGGAATTAAGGCGAGCCCCACTTGCGTGATGTCGTATGGCGAAAATGGGGGAGCGACCGGCTATCTCATTGGTGAAGAAAACCGCGGCATGCGCTACATGTTCACCATGATGAACAACGCTCGTCTTTCAGTTGGTCTCGAAGGACTTTCGTTGGCGGAACGGGCATATCAAGACGCGCTGCAATACGCGCAAGAGCGTCGTCAAGGCCGCGCTCCGAATGCAACGGGTGCCGAAATGAGTTTGATCATTGAGTTGCCCGATGTGCGTCGCATGTTGTTGACGATGCGCTCCATCATTGATGCGTTGCGCGCCATTATTTACGTAAATGCCGCAGCCGTTGATATGGCTGCGCATCATCCCGATGAATCGGTGCGAGAGAAAAATCAGGAATTAGTTGAACTTCTGATTCCCGTCTCTAAAGGTTTCGGTACCGATATGGGTATCGAAGCCACATCGTTAGCCATTCAGGTCTATGGCGGTATGGGTTACATCGAAGAAAGCGGAGTACCGCAGCATTACCGCGACGCCCGCATCACAACTATTTACGAAGGAACAAACGGCATCCAAGCAATGGATCTTGTCGGACGAAAGTTGCCCATGCGTGGTGGCGGCGTGATGAACGATTTCCTTGCCGATATTGATGATGTCGTTGCGCGCGCTCGCCAACAGGGCGATGCTTTTGCGCAGATGGCTGATCGCTTGGCGGCTGCAACTCAAACCGTGCGCACTACATCACAATGGTTGTTGGAAAACGGAATGGCCGATGTGCGCAACGCATTGGCCGGCGCGACACCGTTCTTGCGCATGTTCGGTTTATTGGTTGGTGGTCGTTACCTCGTTGAATCGGCGCTAGCGGCGGCGAAAGCAGGAAATGATTCGTATTTCCAAGCGCGCCAAACCGTGGCCAGTTTCTACTGTGACAATTTGCTATCGGGCGTTCACGGTCTCGATGCGGCAGTTACCGCTGGTTTCGCCGATCTCTACGCCATTGCCGATTCGGAGTTGTAAATGAACAACTTTTTGGCGGCGATCCCGAGTCCTTCATCGGGAAACCTCGGTCCATTTCATATGTATGGATTGATGATTGCGTTAGCGGTATTGGCGGCGGTCGAAGTGAGTCGCAAACGTTGGGCGGCGCGCGGCGGTAATCCCGATGACGTGTATTCGATTGCTATTGCTGCTGTGCCGGCTGGGTTAATTGGTGCTCGGCTGTATCACGTCATTACCGATTGGCGTTCATATGAGGGTCGTTGGGGCGATGCGTTCAAACTTTGGGAAGGCGGTTTGGGTATTCCCGGCGGAATCGCCGCGGGCGTTGCCGTCGGTTTATGGATGGCGCATCGGCGCGGTGCGCGACTTTCGGTTGCCCTTGATGTCATTGTTCCGACATTGCCGTTAGCCCAAGCAATCGGACGTATTGGTAACTGGTGGAACCAAGAACTTTTCGGCAAGCCAACGTCACTTCCGTGGGCGGTTGAGATCAGCCCGGAAAAGCGGCCCCTTGCCTATGTCGCATCGACCACTTTTCATCCCACGTTCCTTTACGAAATGTTATGGAACCTGGCGTTGTTTGCTTTGCTCATTGCTTGGGATAAACGCCGCACTTTGCGGCCCGGCAACATGCTTCCTTTATATGTCGCGGGTTACTTCATCGGCCGGCTTTGGATTGAAGCGTTGCGCATTGATACCGCCAGCACGATTGGGCCGTTCCGAGTGAATACTTGGTTATCCATAATTGGAATAGTTGGCGCCGTTGTGGTGTTGGCCATCCGTGGATTGAAACGTCGTGACGGAGATGAAGACTCTCTCTATCGAGATGGTCATGTTTTCGAAGCCGCAACGCAATCAACTTCCTCGCAAACGTCAACCGAACAAACAACAACAGAAAGTGACGAGTCATGAACACGCACGGATTAAGCGAATTAACTGGTGGCGAATTGCCATCAACGGATGGAAAAGCAGTTTTAGTTGTCAACGTGGCATCAAAGTGCGGCCTCACTCCGCAATACGAAGGATTAGAGCGTTTACAAAAACGCTATGGCGGCGATGCCTTCACAGTTTTAGGTGTGCCGTGTAATCAATTCATGGGACAAGAGCCAGGTTCGCCGGCGGAAATCGCCGAGTTCTGTTCGGCAACGTACGGAGTGTCGTTTCCATTGACCGAAAAGATTGATGTCAATGGTGATGATCGTCATGCTCTTTACGCCGAACTCACTGCCGCCGCCGATAGTGAAGGAAATGCCGGCGATATTCAATGGAATTTTGAAAAGTTCCTCGTCAACAAAAATGGTCAAGTGGTAGCCCGTTTTCGCCCCACTGTTGACCCTGAAGCTGACGAAATCATTGCTGCTATCGAAGGCGTGATTTAGAGAAAGAACCGAACACCGGTAGCATGAGGGGATTGCGGGGACGGCCGTCGGGTCGTCCAGCGGCACCAGTTAGGTGTCGCACCTTTCTGGAAAGCCCCCCTTATGACAACTTTCGCTGATCTGGGCGTTGATTCCGATCTTTGCGCGGCGCTTGCCGAGCGTGGAATTAACGAACCATTTGCCATTCAAAACTTAACGATTGCTGATGCCTTAGCCGGCCGTGATGTTTGCGGTAAGGCCAAAACTGGTTCCGGTAAAACACTGGCCTTTGGATTGCCGCTCGTGCAATTGGTGAAGCCGGCCAATGATAGAAAGCCACGCGCCCTTATTTTGGTACCGACTCGTGAACTGGCGCTGCAGGTGCGTGATGAATTGTTACCGCTTGGTGCAGTTCGCAATATTCGTGTCGCTGCAATTTATGGTGGCGCAAAGTTTGAAACGCAAGCGGCCGAAGTGGCCGAAGGTATCGAACTCGTTATTGCTACGCCGGGACGTTTAATCGACATGATTGAACGTAACGAGATCTTTCTCGATGAAGTAACGCAAGTTGTCCTCGATGAAGCTGACCGTATGGCCGATATGGGATTCCTTCCGCAGGTGGAATGGCTCCTTCGTCATATTCCTGGCTCCTATCAAACGCTTTTGTTCTCAGCCACACTCGATGGAGTGGTGGACACGCTCATTAAGCGCTACCAAACCGATCCCGCAATGCATGAAGTTGTTTCGGAGCAAGTAACAGTTGAGCAAATGCAACATCGATTTTTGCAAGTTCATGAGATGGATAAAGCAAAAGTCGCAGCCACCATCATTCGCAATTCAAATAAAGCGATTGTGTTCGTGCGCACGAAACGTGCTGCCGATCGAGTGGCAGAGCAATTACAAAAAGAAAAAGTTTCCGCCGCGCCGATTCATGGCGATTTACGTCAGTCAGCGCGTGAGCGAGCCTTAAGCGACTTTGCCGAAGGAAAACTTTCGGCGTTAGTGGCAACCGATGTTGCCGCACGTGGCATTCATGTTGATGATGTTGATGTCGTCATTCATTACGACCCAGCCGACGACCACAAGTCGTATCTTCACCGCTCCGGCCGCACGGCGCGCGCCGGCGCCAAAGGCGTTGTTGTCACCTTGGTCTTATGGAATGAAGAACTCGAAGTGCGTCGAATGCAAAAGCGACTCAAAATTGATCAGCCCATCGTCGAGGTCTTTTCCAATGACGCTCGCTTGGCTGATTTAGCGGCCTGGGATCCATCGGCCGATACCGCCGCGGCTTCCTAAAGCAGGAATCTTCGCCTTCTCGCTCCGACCTTTGACTCGGACGAGTGCGCCCTGCCAAACTATGAGCCACATCAGGAGTGGTCCGCCAAGCGGACTCGGCAACCTGGGGCGAACACCCAAGGTGCCAACCCATCACACGATGGGGATGCGGCTTCCGACAACCGTCGGCAGCAAAAACCAGTTCGAGGAGTTGCATGACCGAAACGAACCGTCGAGCACCACTGAGTGCTGACCCGCTGCCCGCCTCTGGCGCGTGGCGTTCCGGTGATCCCGTTGGGGACCGGAAGTTTGTTGATGTCGCGCCCGGACGATCGTTTTCGTTAGAAGGTGGCGGCCGATTAGTTGGCGCACAAATTGCTTACGAAACATGGGGCCAACTTAATGACGAAAAGACAAACGCAATTTTGGTTTGTCATGCGTTGACCGGTGATAGTCACGCTGCTGGCGATTTAGGTCATGGCCATCCCACGCCTGGTTGGTGGGATGAACTTATTGGTCCCAAAAAAGCCATCGATACCGATCGTTATTTTGTTGTTTGTTCAAATGTTTTAGGTGGGTGTCAAGGTTCCACTGGGCCAGCATCGATCGATCCGCAAACACAAAGACCGTATGGCGCGAATTTTCCGGTTGTCACAATTCGCGACATGGTGCGCGCCCAAAACGCGTTGGCTGAATCGCTGGGTATTGAGAAATGGCACAGTGTGATCGGTGGGTCGATGGGCGGTATGCAGGTTCTGGAATGGGCCGTGATGTATCCCGATCGTGTTCGTTCCATAATTCCGATTGCAACTTGCGCGGCGGCAAGTGCTTATCAAATTGCACAATCAGCCGTGCAACGCAGCGCCATCGTTTTTGATCCCAATTGGCGAAACGGGGATTACTACGACGCGCCCGCAGGGCAAGGTCCCACCAATGGTTTGGCTGTCGCCCGTGGTGCCGCGCAAATCAGTTACCGATCCGATGCGGCTTATACGCGCAAATTTGGTCGAAGCGAACATGATCAGATGGACAACGGTTTCACCCTTTGGCAACGCTTTGGAGTTGAGAACTATCTCGACTATCAAGGCGCAAAATTGGCGCGCCGTTTTGATGCCAATACGTATTTAGTTATTAACCGTGCAATGGATTTGCACGACATTGGACGCGGACGAGGGGGAGTAGCGCGTGCATTGGCGCGCGTGAAGGCTCCGGTTTTGGGCATGACCATTACCTCGGACACGTTGTATCCAACCGTGCAACAAGTTGAGTTGCACGAAGGAATAGTGGCGGCTGGCGGATCGTCGCAGTTAAATGTCATTCATTCGGATGAAGGACATGACGCCTTTTTGATCGACTTTGATCAAGTGGCTGCTTACATCACACCTTTCCTGCATGAAATAGAGAATGCCCATGGCTGAAAACGGAAATGACTTCTCCGGACTTGATCCCGAAACGTTGGCGATCCGCACCGGACGCGACGAGAACGGTCGCGCGTTAGCGCCGATTGTTTGGGCGTCAACCACATTCACCAGTGAATCTGTTGAAGAAGCAAAGTCACTGGCAACAGGCATTGCACCTTCCCAGTTTTATTCTCGCTACGGCAATCCCTCGGTTGCCGCGTTCGAACAAGCAATGGCGAAGTTGGAAAACGCCGAGGCCGCGCGCGCCTTTTCGTCGGGCATGGGCGCGATCTCAGCGATTGTTCTCGGCTTATGCAGCAAGGGCGACCACATCGTTGCGCCTCGCCAGTTATACGGCGCAACTGCACTGTTATTTCAAAACGTATGTCCACGCTTCGGAATAGATGTCACCTATGTAGATGGCACCAATGTTGAGGAATACAAAAACGCCGTTGCGAGTCGTCCCACATTGATGGTGTATGCCGAAACGCCGGCGAACCCGCGCCTTGATCTGGTTGATTTAGCGGCATTGGGTTCAATTGCAGGACCAATCAAAGTTGTCGATTCAACATTCGCAACTCCATTCGGCCAACAACCATTGTCGTTCGGCATTGACCTTGTTGTGCATTCTGCAACAAAAGGAATCGCCGGCCATAACGACGCCACTATTGGTGTGGTCTGCGGATCTCAAGAACTTATTGATTGGCTTTATTCCTACGCAGTTATTCAAGGCGCAGTGGCCTCTCCATATGATGCCGTTAATGCGGTGCGGGGAATTCGCACTCTGCCAATTCGCGTTGAACGTCAATCGGCAACGGCGGGTGCACTTGCTGAGTATTTGCAAAGCAATGCCAAAGTTGCGTCAGTGCGTTGGCCGGGATCTCCATCGCATCCTCAATATGAATTAGCGCAACAACAAATGTTGCTTCCCGGTGGACAATTATGTTTCGACATTGCTGGCTCCGAAAAAGATGGTCGCAAGTTCGTTGAAAGCGTAAAGATCGCGCAGTTCGCAACATCGTTAGGCGGACCTGAAACTTTGGTAACGCACCCCGCTTCAACAACTCATGTTGGTTTGTCGCCTGATGAATTGGCATCGCTCGGCATTTCACCAACGACAATTCGCGTCTCCGTTGGGTTAGAACATCCCGACGATCTCATTGCTGATTTCACGCAAGCGCTCGGGTAGGTCGCGATGCCAGAGATGCTGGAGATAGAGATCTACCGGCGTTCTGCTGAGCTCATTGTTGGGCGCGAAATTAAAAAAGTGCGCACGCCGGATGGCAATTACATAAAAGGCGGAGTTCGTCCTGCAAATCTGCGCAAAGCGTTAGAAGGGCGCACGGTGGTGTCAGCGCGTCGACACGGAAAACTGCTCATTCTCGAAACGTCAGATAACGGTCCTTCATTAGGAATGCGTTTCGGCATGACCGGTGTTTTAGATGTTGATGGCGTGGATGCAATTTCCGATATGCAGTATTCATCGCTACGTCGCAATCCAAAGTGGAATCGTTTCAGTTTGGAATTTGATGAAGGCCAACTGCATATGCGCGATCCCCGTCGATTCGGCAGTGTGGAATTAGATCCCGATGAATCAAAGATGGGTCCCGACGCCTCGGTTGTGACGTTTAAGGAATTTCGCCTCGCATTGCAATCCTCGGCACCAATAAAGGCGAGGCTTATGAATCAGGCAGTTATCGCTGGTTTAGGAAATCTCCTTACCGACGAACTGCTTTGGCGGGCCGGGGTTAACCCATCGGTTCCAAGTCGCTCGCTCGATGACGCGCAATACAAAAATTTGTATAAACAGATGCGCGCCACTCTGCGAATCCTTGGTGCGAGGGGAGGTTCGCATATGGGCGACCTCCATGAATTTCGAAATCGGGATGGCGTTTGTCCGAAAGATGGATCGTTGTTATGTCGTGAAACCGTTGGCGGTCGAACGACGTACTGGTGTCCAACACATCAGCGCTAGCAATAACCGTTTCTCCTAAAGCACACCTATGCATTGGGCACGACGGGCGCGTTTGTATGTCCTAGGTTAATCGAACTTGGTTTAGTGCCAGGGACGACCCAATTGTTGTGCCACAGAAGAAGGAAAAAGTCATGTCTGAACAAGAAGCAAAACGATTCATTGCCGCTGTTGAAGCCGATACAAAGTTGAAGGACAAGCTCGAAGGAATGAGCAAGAACCCTGAGGCTGTCTACAAGGAAGTTATTTCACTCGGATTCGATTGCACGCCCGAAGAAATCAAAGCAGAACTTCTTGAAAATTCCGGTCAATCGTTATCCGATGCTGACTTAGCCAAGGTTGCTGCAGGTTTGACCAACGAACAAAAAGTTGGCTTCGGCATGCTCGGTGGCGTTGCTGCGGTTGCTGTTGTTGCTTGTGCGGCTGCCGCAATTTGATGTTGCGAACACGATGGGGACGCATCTGCGTTCCCATCGTGTGCCAATTGACGAGATGAAAAGTTAAGGAAAGATTCCAATGTCAGAAGCAGAAGCAAAGCGTTTTATCGAAGCGGTTGATGCCGATCCGAAGTTAAAAGAAAAGCTCGAATCGATGAGCAATAGTCCCGAGTTGGTTTATAAAGAAGTTGTCACTCGTGGATTCGATTGCACGCCCGAAGAAATCAAAATTCAGTTGCTTGAGACCTTGCGTCCAACATTGTCCGAGGACGAACTCTCGGAAATCGCAGCTGGCCTCTCACAAGGCGGAAAAATCGCGGTTGGAGTAGCTGGAAGCGCTGCGGTACTTGCTGTTGGCGCTGCTGCTGCCGCTGCAATGTAAGTTCGATTCACCTCTCTTGGCGCGCAATAGAGGCCGCCGTCTATGGTTGGATGCGTGAAGGGCGCATCAACGGTCGGTCGGAATCTATTGCGCGCCAGTTTTATTTTTTGTCTTTTTGTGGCCTCTCTCATTGGCGTTTCGCTAGTGGGCGACGGATTGGCGATTGCGCAGACCAATCGGCCGTCATCGACAACCACGACTTCAACGGTCGCCAGCACAACCACCACCACCCCCGAAGTTGTTGTGCAGACAGTCGAAAACGCTTCGTCATCGGGGCCGATTTTTTCAACCGGGCGACGAATTTTTGCCACCGTCACATTGCTCACGTTGTTGGGTATTGGACTCATAGTTTTGACCGTGCTCTATTGGCGCCACACGCGCCCAGCCGGCAAGGGCGATGCGAAAAAACCCGAAACACCCGATAGTGGCGACGGTCCGAAATCGGAAAAAGCAACGATCGGCCCTATTGATCCCATGTTGGCCGATGCTTTGAAGTCCGAATCTGGCTCGTAGCCGTCTAGCGTAAGGGCATGTCGGAATCACTTGATTTAGAAGCCATGCTGCAGCGTTTCCGTGATCGGGCCCAAGCAGTAAAGAATCGTCCGTTGCCACCAATCGCTGGCGATGAGCGCACGCTCTTTATTGAACAAGCGCAAAACGACTTTATGGATTTCGCCATCATCGGTGATGCGACGGCCAAGTTGGAAGACGGCGTCCTTACTCTCACCGTTGATTTGCGTCCAAAATCATGAGCGATCTTTTCGCCGGACGCGACGAAAAATTTCAACGAGCAATTGCGGCGATTGATGCGGCTAATGCCGATGATCCTTTTACCTGTGTGGTGCACGGTGAAGTTCGTCCCAAGGAACTTGGCCACGCTGAACTTATGTGTGAATGGGTGAGTCGGCTTGATCCCGATGCTGATGATTGGCAGTTGTTGGCGGCGCGTGCTCACCATTTACGTCGCTGGGAATCGCCGCGTTCGGCCGAACCGGAAGGACGCGCCGGCTATTTACGCTGGCGTACTGCCGCGCGTAAACGCCATGCCGAGTTAGTTGGACAATTACTACGCGATGTTGGCTACAGCGATGACGATGTAGAGCGCGTGCAGCGAATCGTGAACAAAGAAGGTTTAGGTAAAGGCGACCTCGACGATATCGATGGCCGCGCACCAGTTGTACAGACACATGAAGATGCGCTCTGTTTGGTGTTCCTCGAAACACAATTCAATGAGACGGCTGAAAAACTGGGCGATGAGAAAACGATTGATGTCCTCGCTCGTACGTTGGTGAAGATGGGGCGGCGCGGGCGCCAGGCGGCGTTGACGTTGTCGTTCGATCCACCTCGAGCGGCGTTGGTGCAAGCGGCTTTGGCCAAAGTGGCCGATTCAACGCCCTAGTTGGGTCTCGCTTTTTCATTTCCGTGCAGGATTGGTAAGGTACGGATCCCTGCGGACGTGGCTCAGTTGGTAGAGCATCACCTTGCCAAGGTGAGGGTCGCGAGTTCGAATCTCGTCGTCCGCTCCATGAGAAAGCCCCCATTAGGGGGCTTTCTTCGTTTACCGCTGACTTCTCAACTTCATCTCGTGTATCGGGTGTTGAATTCAGGGGGTCGAGTTGGGCCGTACGACATGGTGAATTTTTCGATAGTTGTCTGCATTAATGAGTGTTTCAATGAACAGAAATTTGACTTTGATCATTGAACTGGTTGTCTTCATTGGCGATGGAAAGCGATCAAGCCCTCAATGAAGATTTCAATCTTTCAACAAGTGAATCAACGAGTGTTTTAGAACTTGCGGAAGCAATTTGGCGACGCATAA
>CAYOHV010000004.1:0-5804 GCA_964403825.1 uncultured Bifidobacterium sp.
ATGCGGAACGGAACTTGTTGCATTGCACTATCGACACCATCGGGATCGGGCAACGCTTCTAAAAAGTTTCCACCTGACATCCAAAGCACATCAATCTCACCGCGCGCCGCTGCTTCGGGAATTTCCGCCGCCGTTAAACCAGCATGATCGGGAACAGTGAAACCCCAGGCCGCGGACAACTCACGCGCCGTCGTTGGTGTCGGCGTAACACCACCAGGGAAAGCGGTAGCATAAGCGCCCATTTCGGCTCCACCTTGAACGCCAGAGTGTCCGCGCAATGGCATAAGGCCCGCGCCATCACGGCCAATGTTGCCGCGCAATAAACCAACATTGACAATGCCGCGAACACCTTCACCGGCGTGGCGATGCTGGGTTATGCCCATCGACCATAAAAGGATCGATGCACCAGCGGCGGCATACATATGAACAAATTCATCGAGTACTGAAAGTTCAATTCCCGACTCAGCAACGAGGTCATCCCAAGAAAGTGATTCAAGATGGGCGCGCAAGGAATCAAAACCAGTTGTGTGTTCTTCGATGAACTGTCGATCGATTGCGCCCCATTCAAGCAATCGTTTACAAATGGCATCGGCGAGCGCAACATCGCCACCTGGGCGCACCGGCAAATGCAGATCACAGATCTTGGTGCCGAAAAGCGCCGATTCAACGTTAGAAGGAACCCAATAGTTTTCTAATCCCGGTTCTAAATATGGATTAATGACAACAACTTTGGCGCCGTTCTTTTTGGCCTTGAATAAGTACTTCATGAAGACCGGCTGATTGTTGGCGGGATTTGCTCCCCAAATAACAATCAGATTCGATTCCAAAACATCACTTAATGAACACGTCGTTGCCGCGACACCGATCGTTGCTTTCAACGCCGTCGTCGACGGGGCATGGCAAATACGCGCCGCCGAATCAACATTGGCAATGCCGAGAGCACGCGCTGCTTTACCAGCGACGTAATACGTTTCATTCGTAATGCCGCGGCTAGTTACAAACATCGCCACTCGTTCAGGATCCGTGGCCCGCAACCGATCAGCCACTAATTGCAACGCATCTTCCCATTCGATGCGGCGAAATCCCTTTTCTCCTTTTCGACGCAGCATTGGATACGCCAAGCGTCCCATCTCGCGTAATTCAGCACCGCTTAAGGTGCGCAACTTTTCAACATCACCGAGACGAGAATGATCAAACGGATCGGCGCAATTCATTTCTAAGAGACGTAATCGCGTCAAACACAAATGAACTTCTTCAGTAGTCCAATCATGTAAACCAGCAACCCCAAGCGCGCATCCATCGCAGACGCCTTTGGACAAAAGTTGCCAGGCATAACCGGCTTTCCCTTTGTTGGTCCACGCGATTTTGGCCATGTCGCCAAAGTGATTTGGCTTTTGTAAGCCAATTCCGTTTGGTCGCCAACTCACCCAAAGTTCGGGGTGCGGACGTTTCATCGCGAACCTTTCACATAAAGATTGAACGAATCATCGCGAACAAATCCCGCTAATGAGATATTCGCCGCCTCGGCCGTTTCGACCGCCAACGATGAAGGCGCGGAAACAGCCACAATGAATTCAAAGCCGGCGGCCCAAGCCTTTTGCACAATTTCAAAAGAGGTGCGACCGCTTACAAACAAACCAAGGCCGGCACGCAACGCATCTTGCAATAGAAGATGTCCGACAACTTTGTCAACGGCATTATGTCGACCGATATCTTCACGCGTTACGACAATCTCCCCCGTTGACGTGAATGCTGCAGCAGCGTGAACTCCGCCTGTCTTTTCGAACAGTTCCTGATGGGCCCGCACCTTTTCAATGACGGGAAGTACGAGGTTGGGATTCCATTCAACTGTTGGTTGTAACGGCGATAAGCGCTTGGTCAAATTTTCAATTTGTTCTGCGCCGCAGATACCGCATGATGATGAAACCGTTGCAAGCCGTGGAGTTACTTCATTCGCCGATGCGCTTTGCACGGTGACGGTGTTGAATTCAGTTTCCACCGCTGATCCAGTTGCGCAATAGCGAATATCAGACGGTTTTTCTTTCAACAATCCTTCGGCCCAACACCAACCAACGGCAAGTTCAAAATCATGTCCGGGCGTGCGCATGGTGGTGGCTGCCAATTGTTCGTTAAGCCGAATTTCCAGCGGTTCCTCGGCAATCACGATTTCGGGGCGCCGACCGTCAGTGGCATTACCGCGCTGAGTGAACCTTTGCGCAAGTATCGATTGAAATCGACGGGCGGCCATGTCCAAACGCTACTGGCTCACTCGTAAACAACAAAGGTCGGACGCGACGATGGGGCGCCGAAACGCCCCATCGCAACTAACCAATGTTCGACTGAACGATTTAGAAATCGTCCATACCCGGCATCGCCGGTGCCGCACCTTCGGGCTTATCAGCAATAACAACCTCAGTAGTGAGGAAGAGTGCCGCAATAGAAGCTGCGTTTTGCAATGCGGAACGAGTCACCTTGGCAGCATCGATGATGCCGGCCTTTACTAAATCGGTGTATTCACCCGTTGCCGCATTCAAACCTTCGCTAGCGGCCGGCATCGAACGAACACGCTCAACAACTACGCCACCTTCTAAGCCAGCGTTGGTTGCGATTTGCTTGATCGGTTCTTCCAATGCGTGCGCAACAATGCGTGCACCTGTTGCTTCGTCATGTTCAAGTGACTTGGATAATTCAAGAACACGGGCTTGGGCACGTAACAAAGTCACGCCACCACCAGCAACAACGCCTTCTTCAATTGCAGCCTTCGTTGTGCTCACGGCATCTTCGATGCGGTGCTTCTTTTCCTTCAATTCAACTTCAGTAGCTGCGCCAACTTTGAGAACCGCAACACCACCGGACAACTTGGCGAGACGTTCCTGCAACTTCTCACGGTCGTAGTCGGAATCAGTGCGATCGATCTCGCTCTTAATTTGCGCAATTCGTCCAGCAATTTCTGCTTCCGAACCAGCGCCTTCAACGATGGTGGTTTCGTCTTTGGTGACAACAACTTTGCGTGCTTGACCGAGCAGATCGATAGTTGCGTTTTCAACCTTAAGACCAACATCTTCGGTGATGACCTGACCACCAGTAAGGATGGCCATGTCTTGCAACATCGCCTTACGACGATCACCAAAACCAGGAGCTTTTACAGCAACCGAAGTGAATGTTCCGCGAATGCGGTTCACCACCAATGTTGCTAACGCTTCACCTTCAATATCTTCCGCAATGATCAAAAGCGGCTTGCCGGCTTGCATGACCTTTTCCAAAAGCGGAACAAGATCGCGAACCGAAGTGATTTTCGAACCGACATAAAGGATGTACGGGTTTTCTAAAACCGCTTCCATACGATCGGTGTCGTTCACGAAATACGGGGAGATGTAGCCCTTGTCGAAACGCATACCTTCGACAAGATCCATTTCCATTCCGAAAGTGTTTGATTCTTCAACGGTAATAACACCGTCTTTGCCAACCTTGTCGATTGCTTCCGCAATCATTTCGCCGATCTCTGCATCGGCGGCAGAAATTCCAGCCACCTGCGCGATTTGGCTTTTGTCTTCAACATCAGCGGCCATATCGCGAATGCCTTCAACCGCAGCCGCAACAGCAGCTTCGATTCCTTTTTTCACGGCCATCGGATTGGCACCGGCCGCAACGTTGCGCAGACCTTCACGCACCATTGACCATGCCAACACCGTCGCGGTTGTTGTTCCGTCGCCGGCGACATTGTCAGTCTTCTTGGCAACTTCTTTTACTAATTCAGCGCCGATTTTTTCGTACGGATCTTCTAACTCGATCTCTTTCGCAATCGAAACGCCGTCGTTGGTGATAGTGGGAGCACCCCACTTCTTATCGAGCACCACATTGCGGCCTTTCGGTCCCAAGGTGACACGAACGGCATCAGCCAATTTGTTCATGCCGGCTTCGAGGCCACGGCGCGCTTTTTCGTCGAATTCGATGATTTTCGCCATCGGGTTTTTCTCCTTGCGGTAGTCCCATGCGACATTGAGTCAGCACGGACGGGGGTGGGGACCACGACTGTTTTGGGGAATTGCCCGTTAGCACTCGCGGTCGGAGACTGCTAATAGGAAACCACCGATTATCGAAAATCGCAACCTGAGCGGGCCAGATCCTTTTGGCCCGAAATTGCCTTAGGAGGCCTAGGCGGCACCGCCAGCAACGGCCTGCATGATGGAAACCGTGGCTCCGTCGGGCACAGGGGTATCGAGACCCTTCAAGAAGCGAACGTCATCATCATCAACAAAAACGTTGACATAACGCACTAAAGCGCCATCATCGCCCAGCAATTTCTCGGAAAAGCCTGGGTAGGAAGCATCCAAATTGGACAACACGGCAGCGACGGTGGCCCCTTCGACCGAAACGGTCGAATTACCGGATGTGAGAGGGCGGAAGACTGGTGGGACTCGAACTGTGACGCTCATGGGTACCTCGATCGAAATTGAACGTTATGACTCTAGCGACGTTCAGCGGCAATGATGTTGCCGTGACGGCGGATGTGGCTAACGATGTGGGCATGTTGACCCCGCGGACGTTCTCCGCCTCCCAGTTTGGCCTCGATGAACTGGTTGCCGCCAAAGGAAACACCACGGTCTCGGTGTGCATACCGGCGCGCAATGAAGAACCGACTGTGGGTTCCATTGTGACCACAATCCGCACTGAACTCGTCGATCATCTCGGATTAGTAGACGAGATTGTCGTGATCGATGATCACTCCACCGATCGCACTCATGATGAAGCGAGTAATGCAGGCGCGGTCGTTGTGCGCGCGGCCGATGTTCTCAGCGAATTTGGACGCGGTCACGGTAAAGGTGAAGCGTTATGGAAATCAGTTTTCGCATCGAAAGGTGATGTCATTGTTTGGTGTGATGCCGATGTTCGCGATTTCAATAATCGGTTCATTACTGGATTACTTGGTCCGCTTCTTCACCACCAAGACGTCGGATTCGTAAAAGGGTTTTACGAACGTCCCGTCGATGGACATGTACGCGGCGGTGGTCGCGTAACGGAACTTGTAGCGCGACCGCTTCTTACAATGTGTTTTCCACATTTAGCCGGAATCGTGCAACCACTCTCCGGTGAATATGGCGGACGACGTGAAATTTTGGAAACACTCCCCTTCGTTGAAGGTTACGGAGTGGATATCGCGATGCTGATTGATGTCGCCGAAAATTTCGGTGCGAATGCCATCGC
Organism: uncultured Bifidobacterium sp.; assembly: GCA_964403825.1. GTDB lineage: Bacteria > Actinomycetota > Acidimicrobiia > Acidimicrobiales > Acidimicrobilacustridaceae > Acidimicrobilacustris. Next base: position 5,206 of record CAYOHV010000004.1, read on the forward strand.
GCAAGTTGACCTCGGTGAACGCATTCATCGCAATCGACCGCTACACGAACTTTCGCCAATGGCGGCCCAAGTAATGCAGGCTGCTTTGCGGCGCACCGGAACGGGTCTTGCCCCCGATGAGTTCACGTTTTCGCCTCCCGATCTGGCCCAAGTCGAGATCGTTTATCGGGAACGTCCACCACTGCGTTCAGTTGAGGCCTACCGCGAGCGTCAGCGCTGAAAATCTCTTAATGTCGTTTCATGAAATTCGGAATCATCTTTGCCAACACTGGCGGCTTCGTTTCACCTGATGGCGCCGCCACTATCGGACAATGTGCCGAAGAAAACGGTTTTGAAAGTTTGTGGGTTGTTGAACATCCCGCCGTGCCGAAAGGTTATGAAAGCGAATACCCCTATTCGCGCGACGGAAAGATGCCGGGTGATGAAACGGCGCCTATTCCCGATCCACTTATTTGGCTTACTTGGGTAGGTGCACACACCAAACAACTCAAACTCGCAACCGGCGTGATGATTTTGCCGTTGCGTAATCCCGTTGTTTTAGCCAAGGAATGCGCGACGCTCGATTTAATGACCAACGGTCGATTCATTTTGGGTGTTGG
>CAYOHV010000004.1:5904-26487 GCA_964403825.1 uncultured Bifidobacterium sp.
AGGAATGCGCGACGCTCGATTTAATGACCAACGGTCGATTCATTTTGGGTGTTGGAGTTGGCTGGTTGCATGAAGAATTTGATGCCATTGGCGAATCGTGGGATGACCGCGGCGCGCATACCGACGATTCCATTCACGCGTTGCGCGCTTTATGGGAAAACGAAGTTGCAACTCATCACGGAACACATTCCAATTTCACCGACGTGTATTCATTTCCAAAACCGGTAAACGGAACAATCCCCATTGTTGTTGGTGGACATTCAAAACCGGCGGCTCGTCGAGCGGGCAGATACGGCGACGGATTCTTTCCCGCAGATCCACGCAAACTCCCCGAATTGCTTCCGATTCTTCAAGAATCAGCGCGTGAAGCAGGTCGCGATCCGTCAGAAATTGAAATCACCACCGGTGGCCCACCTGATCTCGACACGATCAAACTTTTGGCCGACTTAGGCGTCACGCGAATTTTGACACCACCGTTGTCGATGCACCCGAAGAAACTTCCTGATGCAATGGCGAAGTACGCCGACGACATCATCAGCAAGTTTTAAAGATTCCGCATGTAGTTAACAGCGAGTTCAGCCGCGCAACCAACGGGATCGTTAAACGAACGATCCTCGCCAAACTTTTCCATTAAGGAAAGCGTGGTGATTTGTTTTGCTTGCTCAGGAAGCGGTTCAAAAACTTCACCCACAATCGCTAAACAAGGAATGTTGAGTTCAGCACAGAGTGTGGCAACACCGCCGACAACTTTTCCGTTAAACGATTCTTCGTCGAGAAATCCTTCGCCGGTGATCACTAAATCGGCATCAGCAAAAACTTGATCAAGTTCGAGTTCTTCTGCAACCAATTCAAAACCGCTGCGTAACTGCGCGCCAATAGTCAACAAACCACCGGCTAAACCGCCGGCCGCACCCGAACCAGGAACATCGGCAACTTCCACTCCGGTGTCGTGCAGATACACCTGCGCTAACCGTTCCAATCGGCGTTGTAACAATTTCACTTGAGCGGCCGACGCACCTTTTTGGGGCGCAAAAACGGGTGCGGCATCAACAAACGTGGTTTGCACATCACAAGCGATTTCAATATCGATGCCGCGAAATCTTCCCGTGGGATGCATTGCTTTTAATGCACCCAAACCGCCATCAGTTGTGGCCGAACCGCCAACACCAACAATGATGCGACGCGCGCCGGCTTCGGCCGCAGCGACCAAAAGTTCTCCAACGCCGCGAGTTGAGGCCTCCATCGGATCATTAAATTCAGCTCCACCCACCAACGAAAGTCCTGCGGCTTGCGCCATTTCGATAACGGCAACGTTGTGATGCAATCGCCATGATGCCGAAACAGTGTCACCTAATGGACCATGCACAATCGTGTTGCGGTTTGGTCCGCCGAGAACTTGCAGAAAACCTTCACCACCATCAGCGAGCGGAACGGCGATGGCGGTATGTCCGATTTCCGTTAGCGCACCCGCGACACCTTCAGCCATTCCAATGGCCGAAACTGTTCCTTTAAATTTGTCGGGCGCAACAACGATTTTCACAAATCAAGACCGGCCATAACCAGCACCACTGCATCTCCTAATGCAACTGGCGATGGATTCGGCAATGGTCCAACCACAGTGGGCGCTAATCCCAACGCTTGTGCAACGCCGGCGGCCGCGCTTTCAGCGCCCGGCGCATAAAACACAGTTGACGCTTCTTGTTTTGTTGTCGAATCGCCAACCGAAACGCTGGTGTATCCGCGTTGCAAGAGTGAATCGCGAGTCTTCGTTGCCAAACCGACAACATTTGTTGCGTTCGCAACTTTCACCTTCACATCAGCGGGATTCACGTTCCCTGATGGAATTGTCGTCGATGAGTCGGGCGCAACGGTGGTGGTGCTGCTTCCCGGACCAGAAATTTCCGACGATGAGTTGTCATAACCGCGACCGAGCAACAAAAGACCAACGAGGACGGCCACGATCACCACAATGATGCCGGTGCGCCCAGTTGTGGAGTTCGTACCTTCGTTAGCCATGACGCTCCCTAACCTGGCGGTTGACCAACCTGAGATGTTGATTCTTGTCGCGCTCGGCGACGGCGGTCACGAAGACGTCGAAGGCGACGTACACCTAGCGGGTCGTATTCATAGGCCTCGGGGCTATCAAGCAACTGGCCCAAGATTTCGTAATAGCGACTCGCCGACAACTCAAAACGTTGCTGAATCAAGGTCTCTTTCGGACCGGTTTCATTCCACCAACTACGTTCGAAATCGAGGATGGCTTTATCGCGTTCGGTGAGTTCCATTACCTGTGATCTTCGTGCGAATTCGGCGCCGATGCAAGCACCCCCAACGGATGTTCGATCATGTGGAATAGGGTGAGCAAAGCAACATGAGGGGGAAAAGATGGGACCGCTTGACGGGATCAAAATCATCGAATTAGCCGGCCTCGGCGCGCTTCCGTATGGCACGTTGAAACTGGCCGATATGGGTGCCGATATCGTGCGCGTACATCCGCTCCACGAAGTTCCGACTGGTGAAAAACCAACGTGGCGCGCCAGTGAATTCGATCGTGGTCGCCGGTCAATCGCCATCGATTTGAAATCTCCCGCTGGTATTGAACTTTTATGTTCGCTCGTTGAAAAGGCCGATGTTTTTTGTGAAGCATTCCGACCGGGAGTTTGCGAACGACTCGGAATTGGTCCTGATGTTCTTTTGGCGCGCAATCCGAAGTTGGTTTACGGACGACTCACCGGTTGGGGCCAAGACGGTCCTCTTGCTCCCAGCGCTGGCCACTCGTTGAACTATGAAGCAATTACCGGGGCCATCAGTTCCATTGGTTCGCCGGGCATGCCACCTGTTCCAATGTTGCAGGTGTTCGGTGATTTTGCCGGCGGTGGATTGCATTTCGCGTTCGGCGTGGTTTGTGCACTGTTGGAAGCAAATAAATCAGGCAAAGGTCAAGTGGTTGATTCCGCCATGGTCGATGGTGTGATGTCAATCTTCCAAGTGTTTTATGGAATGACAAAAAGTGGTTGGCATACCGGACCAGTCGGTACCAACATGTTCGATGGCGGCGCACCGTTTTATAACGTTTACGAAACTAAAGACGGTAAATACATCACCATCGCTCCTATCGAAGCGAAGTTTTACGCTCTTTTGCTTGAGAAACTCGAAATCGATCCAAGTTCGTTACCCGATCAAAACGACACAATTGGTTGGCCCGAAATTCGCGCTCGTTTCACCGAAGTGTTCCTCACGAAAACTCGCGATGAATGGGACGAGTTGTTAGCCGGCACTGATTGTTGTTACGCACCGGTATTGAGTTTTGCCGAGGCTGAATCTCATCCTCATCTCGTTGCCCGCGGCAATTTCGTTCCGGTCGAAGGATCAGTTACGCAATTGAAACCGGCACCACGTTTAAGTCGCACGCCCGGTGAAGTGCGCGAAACCTACGCTTACCCAGGATGCGATACGCAAACGGTGTTAAAAGAAGCCGGTCTCAGCAAAGACGAGATCGAAAACTTACGAACGAACAACGTCATTTCTTGGTAACTCACAACAGCAATAGTGGAGCCCGAAGTGGGATTCGAACCCACGACCCCCTGTTTACAAGACAGGTGCTCTGGCCAACTGAGCTATCCGGGCAGCGCCTAAAAACTACTCGCTAATACGTAACGAAAAATTACGGATTAGGAAGTCGGCATTTTGGCATTTGGACCTGTCCAAATTCCAGACTGCACATTGTCGAGCCAGTAATCAACCGCTAATTGGTTGACTTGATCGTCAGAGGTGTGGCCTGCATTCGGCGGGAAGTCATACCAACATTGATTGACGCCGGTCGCCATTGCCCATTCATTTACTTCGGGTGTGCCCTGCGTAGCGATAACTACCAAAGTGTCAAGACCGCCGTAAATGAAATACGCCGGTGGAAGAATCGTTCCGTTGGCCACGGCTTGTTTCGTCAAGACCAACGGTGAAAATTGTGCAACCAAATTTGGATCGCATGGTTGGTTACCCGCAATTGCCGGTGGATTTCCCAACGTGCAACCTAAAAGTGCTTCAACGCCACCAGGTGCAATTCCACCCGCTTTGTACAACGCCGCTAAATCAGTTGGTGCCACCATGGTTAAGACACCATCAAACTTCACCGTGACCTTTTCTAAATCGGCCGGAAGATTGGGCGCTTTATACGTTCCTTGCGGACCAGTGAGAGCTTCCATCAACGCCAAGTGACCGCCCGCGGAACCACCCGACATCACAAACTTGCCGGTGTTGATATCCATTTTGCTGGCATTAGCCAATGTGTAACGAACGGCGGTGTCAACGTCATTCATCATTTGTTGCGCGCGAATTCCGGGTCCCGAAGCATCGGTTGCGAGTCGATAGTTGATCGAAACAATGTCCCAACCACCGGTCAATTGAGCTTTCAATTGCGCCAAAGAGTTGTTACCGGCAGTGGTCGTGATTTGATTGAACTCAGAGAGACGTTCTTGTGCTTCTTCACTCAACACCAATGTCGAGGTGAAGCCATTCATATCTCCACCCATCCACGCGCCGCCGTGAATATAAAAAATGGTTCCGGCTTCATCACCACTTGACTGATACACCTCAAGTTTTTGTGCCGAATTCGAACCATAGGAATACACCTGCGGTTGTACGGCGGCGCCTTCCAAACTTGAAGTGGTGACCGCCTGCGTTGCCGCCGGTACCGAAATAGGAGGGCCATGGGCGATGGTGGTCGGAGTCGCCGTCGTAGTCGACGAACTACTTGAAGACGAACTGGAACTACAACTGGCTATAAACAGAACAAATGCAAGTCCGGCAAAGAATGAAATGAAAAGCCCGATATTTTTTCGCAAATTATTTCCCTAGCTCCGCCACGACATCTTTTTCTAATTCGTGTTTCAACACTTTACCCGTGGCGTTATAGGGCAATTCACTGCGGAAAAGAACATGCGTGGGCACTTTGTATTTCGCCAATGCATCAGCCGCCCAATTGCAAACATCGTCGGGGGAAAGTTGTGACCCGGGTTTCACAACCACTACAGCCGCTACTTCCTGACCCAATTGATGATGAGGCACGCCAACTACGGCAACCTCGGCAATTTCGGGATGTTCTTCTAAACGATGCTCGATTTCAATCGGGTAGATGTTTTCGCCACCACGAATGATCATGTCGCGCATGCGGCTTTCCAAATAAAGAACGCCGTTTTCTACTCGTCCGTAATCGCCAGTGCGATACCAACGATTTTCATCCAGTGCTTTTGCGGTTGCCTCGGGATTATTCCAATAACCAAGGAATACCACTGCACCGCGTAAACAAATCTCGCCTACTTCACCTTCGGGCAAAACATTGTCGTTTTCATCGCGAATCTGTAATTCGCACATCGCTTCAATCGTGCCCACCGATGCAGGATTCGTTTCGATGGTGACGCCACCTAAACGCGTACCCGATCCAACTGTTTCACTCATGCCGTAACCAACACCGATGCGGGCTTGCGGCATTTTGCGATTAATCAAACGGAAGAGTTCCGGCGAGTACACCGCTCCACCACCGCCAACCGTGGTGACACTTGAGGTGTCGAATTTTTCAAAATCGGGATGCTCCAAGAGACGCCAGAACTGTGTTGGTACTGCACTCCAGCCACCGACTTTGTGTTCCTCAGTGAGTTGCAGGTGCGTTACTTCACTCCATGCACCAACCGGCGGGAAGACCAATTTCGATCCCACATAAATCGACACCATCACCGGAGCAACGCCCGAAATATGAAACATGGGACCAACCATGATGCTCGACACTTGTGATGGTGGAGATGTCGGTGCTGCCGCCGGTGGAGCCAACACTGCGCCAATGGCTCCGGCCAAAGTGGCGGCCATCGGAAAATGAATGAGATTGCGATGCGAAAGAGTTGCGGCTTTCGGACGACCGGTAGTGCCACTTGTAAACAACAACACGGCGGGATCATCTTCACCAATTGCGCAATCGGGTAACGCCGGATCATCGGCGCGCGCCGGGCCGAGTAATGAACTCAAATCGGAAAATGGATGGACATTGCGCGTGCCAATAACACTGGTTTCTTCGAGACGCTTCATACGCGGCCCATCGGCAAACACCAATACCGGATCGGTTAATTCAATTCCGTATTCCAATTCGGTGGGCGTCCACCAGCCGTTCAAACTGGAAACAATGGCGCCACTGGCCACCGTTGCCCACCAACCGACGACATATTCAGGAATGTTGGCCGCAGCGAAAGCAATGCGATCGCCTTTTTTCACGCCATTGTCAGCGAAATATTTCGCCACACGTTTTACCGAAGCGAGAAGATCATCGAAAGTCAACGTGATATCAGGAAATACCAAATTAGGAATTGCACCATGTCGTTGACAAAGTTGCTCAAGTGCCACGCGCATATTCGGCATGCGATTAGCAAACGTCTTGCAATCAATTCCTAAAACTGGCTCAACCGCAATTTCAAATGGCGCGCCCGATGCAAAAAGCATCTCGGTGCCAGCGGGTGGTTCCCAAATCAAAGTTGAAGAAGACACAATTCCCCCTTTTGGTGGTTCGCAAGATGGTGGTCTCCATTGGACAAAAACGCAACTTTCTCCGGCATGTTTCTCGCCTGAGAACTAGCGTCTGGCCATGAGCATCCTTGGAAATAGGGTCGTCCGGAAAGAGGACCCAGACCTTCTTACGATTGGCGGCACTTACGTCGACGATATTGCCGTTGATAACGCCGCCCACGTTGTTTATGTGCGATCCACCGTGGCACATGGCCGCATTGTGAGCATTGATATTGACGAGGCTAAATCCGCTTCAGGCGTTATCGACATCGTGACGGCTGCCGATCATTCGCTCAACCACATCGTTCCTATTGCCATGGTTAATCAAGGCATGACGCGACCAATCTTGGCCGAGCAATTTGTGCGCTATGTCGGCGAACCAATTGTGGCAGTTGTGGCTGAAACGCGTGCTCAAGCAGTTGACGCCGCCGAACTTGTCATCGTCGATATTGATCCATTGCCCGCTGTTGTCCGACCTGAAGACGCCACTACTGATGAAGTCGTTCTTTTCGACAGTGTTGGCACGAATACTGCGATGGCGATGCCCGGTAAAGGCGACGGATTGTCGTTCGACAATTGCGATGTCGTTATTACACAAACAATGGTGAACCAACGACTAGCACCAGCGCCGATCGAAAATCGTTCGGCGATTGCGTGGTGGGAAGACGATCGGTTAATTCTTTCCATTGGTTGTCAAGGCGCGCATCCTGTTCGCACAACGGTGGCCGGAATTTATGGCGTTGATCCCGAAAAAGTTCGCGTTATCTGTCCCGATGTAGGTGGTGGCTTTGGCGCGAAAGCACATGCCGCTCCCGAAGCATTGTTATTAGGTGAACTTGCTCGTCGCACAAAACGTCCCGTGCGTTGGACCGAAACTCGTTCCGAAAATATGACCGGCATGGGCCACGGACGCGGTCAAAAACAAACTGTCACATTGGGTGGAACGCGTGATGGCAAATTGCTCGCTTACAAAATCCATGTCCTACAAGACGGTGGCGCGTATCCCAATATGGGAGCGATTCTTCCCTTCGCCACGCGCATTATGGCTACTGGTGTTTATGACATTGAAAATGTTGAGGTAACAACGCAATCAGTGGCAACAAACACCACGCCTACCGGTGCTTACCGCGGCGCTGGTCGTCCCGAAGCATCGGCCGCAATCGAACGTGCCGTGGATATTTTCGCCGCCGCCGCTGGTTTAGACCCAACAGAAGTACGTCGCCGCAATTACATCGGTAACGAAAACTTTCCCTACACCACCAAAACCGGAACGGTCTACGACATTGGCGACTATGTCGGTTCTCTTGATCGTGTCTTAGCGGCCGTGGATTACCCCGCGCTACGGGCCGAACAACAAAAACGACGTGACGAAAACGCAACAAAATTGCTAGGTATTGGCTTCGCAACCTATGTCGAAATCACCGCCATGCCCGGTGGAAGCGAATACGGATCAGTTGAACTTTTACCGAATGGAAAAGCGCGCATTGTTACCGGTTCAAATCCGTATGGCCAAGGACATGTCACAGCATGGTCAATGCTGGTGCATGAACAAACGGGAATCGCCATGGAAGACATTGAAGTTGTCTACGGCGATACTGATTTAGTTCCATCCGGTGAAGTGACCGGTGGTTCGCGTTCATTGCAGATTGCCGGAAGTGCGGTCTTCGACGCCGCCAACAAGATGGTGGACCAAGCGCGCAGTCGCGCCGCTGACCTTTTAGAAGCCAACCTCGATGACGTTGTGTTGAACACCGACACTGCCAATTTTCATGTCGTCGGTAGCCCTGCAGTTTCAGTTTCCTGGGCCGATATCGCTTCAACCGTGGCGGGCCAAGGCCAGTTAGTTGGCCTGTCCGATTTTTCCGCCGCCGGTCCATCATTCCCCTTTGGTACTCACTTAGCGGTAGTTGAAGTTGATACCGAAACTGGAAAAGTTGAATTGCAACGCATCATTGCTTGCGATGATGCCGGACGAATTCTTAATCCGCTCCTTGTTGATGGCCAAGTGCATGGTGGACTCGCACAAGGAATCGCACAAGCGCTGTTCGAAGAAGTTCGTTATGACGAAGATGGCAATCCGCTTACCGGAACCTTCATCGACTACACCATTCCTTCAGCGGCTGAGTTTCCGATGTTTGAACGAATCGAAATGGAAACACCCACACCGCTTAACCCTCTTGGAGCTAAGGGAATTGGTGAATCGGGAACAATTGGTTCAACGCCAGCAGTACAAAATGCTGTAATCGATGCGTTGCAGCATCTTGGTGTTGTTCATATTGATCTTCCGCTTACGCCCATCAAAGTGTGGGAAGCACTGCAAAACACCCAAAAATAATTGAGTTTTTACAAGGTCTTTTTGGCGGCAATCCGTTGACGCGTCACTTCATACACGGCAAGTGCACCGGCGGCAGAAACATTCAGCGACGCCAATTCACCCAGAAGCGGAATAGAAGCAACAGCGTCACAACGTTCGCGTACCAGTCGCGAAAGACCTTTACCTTCAGCGCCCATCACTAAGCACACTGGTTGATTGGCCACGGGCAAATCAAACAATTCGGTATCGCCACCCATATCAAGGCCAACAACCCAAACACCAAGTTTTTTCAATTCCAAAAGCGCATTGGGTAACCCGCCAACTAACGACATGGGCAAAAACTCAATTGCGCCGGCGGCGGCTTTCGTCACTGTCGGAGTGATGTGCACAGCGCGATGTTTTGGCAACACCACACCAGTTACGCCACCACATTCAGCTGAACGCAAAAGCGCGCCTAAGTTTCCGGGATCAGTGACACCGTCAACGGCCAGCAAAAATGGTTTTGCACCATCGCGGCCTTTTCGTTTCGCTAACGCTTCTAAATCGACCTCTGGTAATTCCGTAGAGAATGCAACAACACCTTGAGGAGATTCAGTACGGGCAAGACTAAAAAGTTTTGTGCGCGTAACTTCACGTACGGGAACTTTTAAGTCCATGGCTAATTCGACGATGTCGGCCAGTACATCGTTATTGTCCTGCTCTTCAGCCACATAAATTTCGCGTACGCGCCGAGTGCCAGCGAGAAGTAATTCGCGTACTGCTTGACGACCTTCAACTTGATCGCCACCAAGACCACGCGGTGCACGTTGACCACGGGCTAACGGTTTTTCTGCTCCGCGCACGCGACGCGTTCCACCGGGGCGGTCAGCTTTCCGCACCGACGCAGCGGCATGACGAGCCTTCTTTGCTTCAACGGCTTTTTTCGCCGCCGGCGACATTGGCTTTTTGCCCTTTGTGCCGCCTTTTGTGCTGCTCTTGGCACCACCACGAGTTGAAGTTGATCGTTGCGATGAGCGCGGTGCGCTGCTTTTACGCGTTCGTTTCATTTCTCCACCACCGTCACCGCGAAACATGCAATACCTTCAGCGCGTCCTAAAGCACCCAATCCTTCGGCTCGCTTTCCTTTGACCGAAACCGGCGCGCCAATAATGGCCGAAAGTTTGGCCTGAATTTCTTCCCGATAGGGCGCAATCTTTGGCGACTCACAAATAACGGTGAGGTCGATATTGCCGACGCTCCATCCGTCGCCGTTCACCATGTTGATGACTTTTTCCAAGATCAACATTGAATCGGCGTTCTTCCATTGCGGATCCGTATCACTGAAATGTTGTCCGATATCGCCTAATCCGGCGGCTCCGAGCAACGCATCCGCACACGCGTGGGCAATGACATCGGCGTCACTATGCCCGTGTAAACCGCGATGATCCGTGATTTGCACACCGCCTAAAACCAATTGACGAGTCTCATCATCGCTAAAGGCATGAACATCAAAGCCCTGACCAATCCGAACCGTCATAGAAACACGCTACCCGAGGTCCGACAAGAGAACCGCCGCTATGGCTAAATCCTCTGGACTGGTGATTTTTATATTGGTGCGCTCGCCTTCAATGACAACAACAACGCCACCAATTAATTCAACTAATGCTGCATCATCAGTTGCCGTTGCGTTACCACTATGCGCTTGTCGCAATACGTCAGCGCGGAATGCTTGTGGTGTTTGTACGGCAACTAATTCATGGCGCAATGGGGTTTCGGTTACAACCATGCGACCGCGTTCATCATGAGTGATTTTTTTAATTGTGTCGGTAACCGCAATGGCAGGGATCGCCGCATCAGCACCATCACGTATAGCGCGCACCACATTGCGGTGAAGTTCCGCGCTAGCCAACGGTCGAGCTGCATCATGCACAACAATCACGGCCGCCGAATCATCGATGACCGATAAACCGGCGCGCACCGAATCAGCGCGCTCTTCTCCACCATGCACCCAAACATCGGCGAGTCCGTCAGCCACTAAGGCATCGCCTTCTCGTTCTTCACCATTGGCGAGCACAACCACGACATGATCAGCGGCCGAACGAGCAATGCTGAGCGAGCGATCAACCACTCGATCGCCGTCTAACACCTCAAATTGTTTCGGCGAGGGTCCAAATCGCCGACCCGCGCCCGCGGCTAGAACGATGGCCCAAACCGGCCCATCGACCGGTGGGGTTGAAGCGGGTTGAGTTGGCGTTTGCTCAGCCATTGATAATGGTCCATTCCACTCTTGGCTCTCCTCAGGTTAGGCGCTAAGGCGAAAACGAAGAGCAGCAAAGGCCCACTAAAGTCATTCCCGTGACTGATGGTGAACTTTTAGGCAATATCGAATTCTTCAAGGGGTTCGATCGTGACGCGATGGAGATCGTGGTCAACTCTTCGCGAGATCGATCGTTCAATCGTGGCGGCGTTTTGTTCGCCGAAAACGACGATGCCAAGGACCTTTTCGTTGTAACTGAAGGCCGTATTGCTATCGCCAATCGCTCCGCCGATGGCCGTGAGTCAATGGTGGCGCTTATGGAGCGGGGCGATCTCTTCGGGGAACTCCCACTTTTTGACGGTCGTCAACGCTCGGCAGAAGCCCGGGCCCTCGAATTCTCCACTGTCATCACGATTCCTTATCCGCCATTGCGCGAGATCTATCGCCAAAGCCCGGAATTGTTATGGAACGTGGTTGAGATGTTGGCCTCTCGTTTACGGGCCACCGATGAACAACTTGCCGACTCCGTGTTTTTAGATGTCACCGGTCGCACCGCCAAACGACTTTTGGAAATGGCCGGAAAGAACGACGAATTTTCATTACCGATCACACAAGAGGAATTGGCCGGCATGGTTGGCGCTTCACGCGAACGCGTTAATAAGGCCATTGCCAGTTTCATTCGCTTGGGTTGGATCGAACAAGCCGATCGTCGTTACCGCATTTCAAATCGCGAACAACTCGAGTTGCGCGCTCGTTAAAGAACCGGGAACTTTTCTCCCACCATTTGTTCTGAGAGTTCCCATAAACGTCGGGCGGCATCTTCGTCGACGGCGTAACGAGCCGGTGATCCGGGTGCACAATCAGCCAGATAACCGCCGGCATAGGCGAGCACTTCATCGCTAACAGCGGCCCAAACTTGAGTTGACGCGCCCACATCAACACCAACTCGCGGCGGTAATTCGCCACCGGCGTATTTAGCGCGAGCAATTAATTCGGCGTAGTCATCTTTCGTGAAATGTCGACCTAAATCAGTGGAAACCATGCCTGGATGCACTGACCACGCGTGCAAACCGCGATCGCCATAACGCTTTTCCAATTCAACGGCGTGCAACATATTGGCTGTTTTTGATTGACCGTAAGCGGTCAATTTTGAATATTCCGTCGACGAAAAATTGGGGTCATCCCAAATAATGTCAGAGGCTCCATGTCCGGCAGATGTCAACATCACAATGCGCGGCGCGTCCGAAGAAAGTAATAACGGCAGCAACCGACCAACTAAAACAAAATGACCAAGATGATTGGTGCCGAATTGAAGTTCGAAACCATCTTCCGTTAATCCATAAGGCACGGCCATTACGCCGGCATTGGCAATAAGCACATCTAAACGATCGTGCGTTGCCAAGAACTCATCAGTGAATGCGCGCACAGAACTCAATGATGAAAGTTCAACTACACAAAACTCAACATCGGCATCATTTACTTCGGACTGCAAACGAGCAACAGCATCGGCGCCTTTTTCTGCATTGCGCGCCGTAATGGAAACAGTGGCGCCAGCCGCAAGTAAGGCACGGGCAGTTTCAAATCCCAGACCGGTTGTTGCTCCGGTAACTAAAAACGTTCTTCCGGAAAGATCTTTTCCTTGTAAAACATCACTGGTGGTTTTCATCGCCGCCCTTTCGGTCGTTAGAGCGCATCTGGCGCCGATGGCCATTGCTCCGGCCAATCATTATTCACTGAAAGCGACCACTCGGGATCACGCCGTTCGAGGAATGCCATCACGCCTTCATTTGCATCGGGCTTTCCCATTAAATGGTGATGTAATTCAGTTTCCACATAATCAACTTGGGCCGCGGTCATACCCACTGAATCCCAGAACAAGCGTTTACTCACTGCAACCGAAAGTGGCGCAGTGTTCACCGCAATATCGTTGGCGATTTCTAATGCTCGTTCCAATACTTCATCGGAAGGAAGAACTTCATTAGCCACTCCCAGTGAACGTGCTTCATCACCGGTAAATGTGCGACCGGTGAGCAAAATATCGGCCGCATTGGTAAACCCAACTAAACGCGGCAATGTCCAGTGGCTCATCGCATCCGGCATAACGCCACGCCGTACTTGCACGATTCCGTATTTCGCTTCTCGCGCCATGATGCGCAGATCACAATGAAGCGTGAGTGTGAATCCAATTCCAATGGCATGACCATTAACGGCCGCAATGACTGGTTTACGAATTCGAAATGCTGGCGGCGTCACCGGATTGGCACTGAAACTTGGTGCATCGGATTTAGCGAAAACTGCCGAACCACTGGAGAAATCGGCGCCAGCACAAAACGCTGGTGGGCAACCAGTGATCACAACAACGCGAATATCGTCATCGGTATCGGCCTTCACATAGAGCTCACCTAAGACTCGTCCCATCTCGCCCGAAAAAGCATTGCGCGATTCCGGTCGATTTAACGTGGCTACCACAACGCCATTGTCGTGTTGCTCGACCACTACATGATCAGTGCCAAAGTCGAGGATTTCACTCATTTACGCGCACCTGCGCTTTGCTGTTTCACTTCGGCGATCGTCTCGGCCAACGTTTCATCGCTTAAGTCATAACCAGGGAAGTACAAACACACCCGATCGGCTTCATGTCCATAGCGACGAACAATTTCTGCCGCTACTTCTTTGGGAGTTCCGGCAACAGAAATGGTGTGCAACATTTCGTCGGTGATGAGTTCGCTCATACCAACCCAATCGCCTTGTTTTGAGCGCGCATTAAGTTCGGGTTGCAAAGCGCCCCAGCCCTCAACATCAAGCACCGGCTTATACGAAGGTGTTGAACCATAAAACGAAAGCAACATCGATACTCCGCGTTTGGCGGCATCGATTTCCTCGGGTGTACGTCCAACGGCACAAATGACTTCAAGAATGATTTCAATATCGCCTCTTGTGCGACCGGCCTTCTCTAATCCGCGTTGTACCGCCGGCATCGTTCGCTCAGCAAAATGCTTTTCCGAATTAAATGGCATCACCAATAAACCGTCGGCCACTTCAGCCGTCATTTCACACATTTTTGGCCCGAGGGCACCGACCAATACGGGAACTTTTCCGTATGGATTTGGACCGGGATTGAAATTCGGTGTCATCAACGTATGGGTTGTCCACTGACCCCGAAAATCAAACGGGCCTTCACCAGCGAAATGATCGATGATCGTTTTGGTAGCCAACACCCATTCCCGCATTTGTGCAACAGGCTTTTCCCAAACGGATCCATAACGCTTTTGAATATGAGGACGAATTTGCGAACCCAACCCAAGACGAAATCGTCCCTTGGTGAGCAGTTGTAAATCATTGGCGGCATAGGCGAGATGTAATGGGCTGCGAGGAAAGGCCATCGCCACGTTTGTCATCAGATCAACTGAAGTTGATGTTGATGCCAAAACCAATGGAAAGAAAACGTCATGGGCGTTTTCGAAACTGAATAAACCATCAGCGCCCAATTGTTGTAACTCGGCTGCTCGTTCCGGCGAACCTTCCGGCCCGGACATTGCTAAGGAAATATCAACTTTCATTTACATTCTTTTCTCGTAAAAACTGCGGTTACAACTGCAAAAACAAACGTACTTTTTGCCAAGCATCAGCAGCGTCATCAGCGCGATGGGCCGGACGAGAAGCGTCATGCACAAATCCATGTTCCGCTCCTTCGTAACGCACAACTTGAACTCCTAATGCTTCGGCCGCATCAACATCAGCCGGCGGAGTGAACGTATCGGCCGTGCCGATGATGGCCATCACCGGGCACTTAGCCTCGGCAAGCGCATCGATTGGTTCGGCCAAAGAGCCACCCGCCCAATCGGCGGGCAGGCGAATCATTCCGTAAAAACCAGCGGCGCGGGCAAATCGTCCGGAAGCCGCTGCTTTAAACGTCAACATTCCACCCATACAAAAACCGGTTGCCATGACGTTTTCGCATCCGGTGGCGTCGGCCGCCGCTAATGCATCAGCGCGCAAATTTTCTTCTCGTAAATCACGCATCGCGGCTAAACGTTGCGCCACGTCGAGATCTTCTCTACCGCTAAATGGTTCGGGCGCACACACAACCCATTGATTTTCCAACGCCAATTGCGCACACATGTCATCAAATAACGGACGTAAACCCATGATGTCGGGAAAGAGCACCACGCCCGCTTTTGGTTCGCCTTCACAGCGCGCCAATTCGGCAGTGGTACCAGTCGAAAGTTGAATTCTCATCGCACCTCAGTTGTAGGGATCATTGGCGCTCGATTCCGCCATGCGCAAAAGACCTTCAATAATTGCCTTAGCACGATGATCACCAACGCCATCAACGGATTCAAGTTCGCGTTCCGACGCACTTCGTAATGCATCCAGAGTGCCAAATTCATGCACTAAACGATCAATCACTGAATCGGGCAATCGTGGAATACGCGACAACATACGGTGACCTTTAGGCGACACAACGGCATCTAAATCGTCAGATTGCAAATGCAAAACCTTGGCGACTGCGCCCAAGTCTAAAAGTTCTTCGGTTTCTAAACGGGCGAGTTCTTCCGAGGCTTCATCAAAATGCCACTCGTTATCTTCGTGGACATAATCCAACACCACACTGCGACGATCGTTAACGACGCCCGCCAGCGATTCATCAAGTTGTAAACGAATTAATCGACCTTCAGCGCCCAACTCAACAATGTCGGCGCGAATTTCTTCGGCAATACGCAAAACCATTTCCGTACGTTGCAACATGATGACGACATCGCGCACAGTGACATAACCCGAGAATTCAAGTGACGTCAGTTGATTCGTAACTTCAACGAGGCGCTCTTTATAACGTTCAAGCGTTTTCATCGCTTGATTAGCGCGCTCCAAAAGACGAGGCACCGGAGTGAGTTGATGTTTTTCATCGCCCAAGTACACCGCAATGATCGACATTTCTTCCGAAACCGAAATAACAGGAACTTGAAGTGAGCGAGCCACGCGTTCGGCCGTGCGATGACGCGTTCCGGTTTCGGAAGTTGGAACATTTGGATTGGGAACTAAATGCACATTGGCCCTTGCAATACGGCTGGCATCGGGCGCCAACACAATGGCGCCGTCCATCTTGGCCAACTCCGATAAGCGTTGCGGGCTGTAAGCCGCATCGAGCAAGAACCCGCCCGAGCAAATATTGAGCACCTCTGGGCCATCACCAATAACAATTAAGGCGCCCATCTTGGATTGCAAGACTCGGTCAATACCTTCGCGAAGCGGACGACCAGGAGCCACCGCCGCCAGGGCTGACAACATTGCATCACTTTGACGGCGGGCCATTTCTCGATTGTACCCGTCGAATTTTGCGGCGTTTTAGAAGTCGTTTTCGGCGCGGCGCTCAATGCGATGTAATCCGCAGGCCTTTATTGCATCACCAAGGGAATCGACACGAATGGCCGTTAATCCTTCGGGCGGATCAGCGGAAAGCCGAGGTACAACCGCACGTTTGAATCCCAATCGTGCGGCT
Source organism: uncultured Bifidobacterium sp. (assembly GCA_964403825.1). Lineage (GTDB taxonomy): Bacteria > Actinomycetota > Acidimicrobiia > Acidimicrobiales > Acidimicrobilacustridaceae > Acidimicrobilacustris. Next base: position 22,501 of record CAYOHV010000004.1, read on the forward strand.
TCGGCTAATCGCCGATCGGCATTTGAAACTTGGCGGATTTCTCCGCCTAATCCAATTTCGCCACAAACGATGAGATCGTCGGGCAAGGCAATGCTGGTATGAGCTGAAACCAATGCAACGGCTAAAGCAAGATCGACCGCGGGCTCAACTAATCGCACTCCGCCAACAGCAGAAACATAAACATCATGCGAACTAAGTGACTGACCAACTCGTTCGGCCAAAACAGCCAACACCATTGAAAGTCGGCCCGTGTCGATGCCTTGAGCATTACGACGAGGCGACGGCAGATCGGTTCGAGTTACTAATGCTTGAACTTCAACCAGTAATGGACGATCACCTTCCATTGCTGGAGTTACAACTGAGCCAGCAACATCATCGCGACGATCCGCCAGAAATAAACGACTGGGATCGGGTACGCCAATTAAACCTTGCGGAGTCATTTCGAAAAGACCGAGTTGATCGGTGGAACCGAATCGATGTTTTACCGCCCGCACTAAACGCAATGCGTGATGACGATCGCCTTCGAATGCAATGACGGTATCGACAAGATGTTCCAACACACGCGGCCCCGCCAAGTTGCCATCTTTTGTGACATGGCCAACTAAAACAATGGTGACGGATTTTTCTTTGGCTAGTGAAACTAAACGTGCGGCGCTTTCGCGAACCTGAGCAACCGAACCAGCGGCGGAAGTTAATTCGGGAACGCTAACGGTTTGAATTGAATCGACCACAACGACATCGGGTTGTAATTCGTTGATGGACGTAATGATGTTGGTAACGGAAGTTTCGGAGGCTAAGAACAATGAATCTTCGAGCGCGCCTAACCGTGTGGCTCGCAAACGAACTTGTTGTTTTGATTCTTCCGCCGAGACGTAGAGAACTTTTGCGCCCGTTGCCGCCAATGACGAGGCTGCCTGCAACAACAACGTTGACTTGCCGATACCTGGTTCGCCTCCGACCAGCGTGACCGAGCCCGGCACAAAACCACCGGACGTAACTCGATCGAGTTCGGGATTGCCGGTGGAACGTGCCGCCCACTGTTGGCTATCGACTTGCGCAATAGGAACGGGAATATCGCGCGCTAACGATACGGCGGTGACGGGCACCGACTCTTCAACTTCTTCAATAAGGGTGTTCCACCCATCACAACCCGGGCAGCGGCCAGCCCACTTCGGCACACCGGTGCCGCATTCCATACATCGAAAGACCGTCTTTACTTTCGCCACGCCACCACCATAGACAGACCCTGCGACATTTGCGGCGGTCTAACGGCGCATAGAGGGCCGCATAAGGCGCCGTGACTTCATTCGCTGCTGACGCACCCTCGTGCCGATCACCACGGCTGTGGCCACTACGAGGAAGGTCAAGAGAAGAAACTCAAATATTTGCGGCAATTTCGAATGCGTAGAAGTCACTTTCACTTCACTTTGTTGCGGCTCAAACAGGGGAACATTGAAGGTCCGTTCCTCTCCCGAAACATCAACAAACAAATTCATCTCCACCATTTCGGAAACTTTTTTGCCGGTGGCCGTTTCCGCAGCAGCTATCAGTCCGCCCGACGCATCGCCACCTAATGCATCCGTTAACGCTTTATCAGTGAACGCCGATAAGCCAGCGGTGGTGTCGAGAATGCCGCGAAATTGCACGGTATTAGTGAAAAAACTGTCGCTCTTCTTTAATTGCAGATCTTTATACGGACCATCAGGCCCCGATAATTGCGCCAGAATTTTGTTGGCTTCTTCTACGTTGGCGAAAGAATGGCGAATGCGTAACCACGTCATATCGCCTTCCACATATTCAGGATCAACAACCCAACCAGCCGCCACAAGATCATCAGCACGCACTGCTTCACGCGGATTACCGGCGCGCTTCAACGCCTCGGCATCAAAGCCAATCGTTTGAATGACTTCACCGGAACCGTTTTGTTTCGCGACAACTTCAGTGCGCAGTGTGACTTGGCAACCGGTGAGAAGCATGAGACAGAGCGCGACAACTACCGCACACCATTTCGGCGCCCCTCGCCCGTTCATTTGCCTGAACCGTTGTTATTCAGGTGCGCCAGCTTCGGCCAATTCCATAGGAGGTGGCTCGAAACCTTCTGTTGCTCTAAAGACAATGATGCGATCGCCAGTTTCCGGATCCGGTTCGGCGTCAACAACCACCGTTTGTCCGGCTCGGAATTCCTTCCACAGCAATCGTTCCGAAAGCGGGTCTTCAACAAAACGTTGGATGGCACGACGCAGCGGTCGAGCGCCGAGTGTCGGGTCGTAACCCTTATCGGCCAACAACAACTTGGCTGCTTCAGTGAGTTCCAAACCAATGCCTTGCGATTGCAATTGCACGGTGACGCGCTTGATCATGAGATCAACGATGGTTGTCACTTCCGGCTTGGAAAGTTCATGGAAGACAATCGTGTCATCAATACGGTTGAGGAATTCGGGGCGGAAGTGCTGCTTCAGCGCTTCGTTGACCTTTTCCTTCATGCGCTCATAAGAAACCGCTTCGTCTGATTTACCAAAGCCGATGTTGGCCTTGCGCAGATCAGCCGTTCCTAAGTTTGACGTCATGATGAGAACGGTGTTGCGGAAATCAACCGAGCGACCTTGTGAATCGGTGAGTCGGCCTTCTTCCAAAATTTGCAACAACGTGTTGAACACATCGGGATGCGCTTTTTCAACTTCGTCGAACAACACAACTGAGAACGGCTTACGACGCACCGCTTCGGTGAGTTGACCGCCTTCTTCGTAACCGACATAACCAGGAGGCGATCCCACTAAACGTGAAACCGTGTGCTTCTCCATGTATTCACTCATGTCGAGTGAGATCAGTGCGTCTTCATCGCCGAAGAGGAACTCGGCCAAAGTCTTGGCGAGTTCGGTCTTTCCAACACCCGATGGGCCCAAGAAGATGAATGAACCGCTCGGACGCTTCGGATCTTTCAAACCGGCGCGGGTGCGGCGAATCGCTTGGCTAACGGCCTTAATTGCGCTTTCCTGGCCGATAACTCGCTTATGGAGTTCATCTTCCATACGCAGCAACTTGGCTGTTTCTTCTTCGGTGAGTTTGTAAACGGGGATGCCCGTCCAGAGCGAAAGAACATCGGCGATTGCTTCTTCATCGACCTCATCAAATAAGTCGATGCCCGAATCTTTCATTTCTTGTTCTTTGGCTTCTTTTTGCGCCAGCAATTCTTTTTCGCGATCGCGTAAGCGACCGGCTTCTTCGAACTGCTGTGCTTCAACGGCCGCCTTCTTCTCTTCCACGACCTTGGCGATTTCATTTTCGAGTTCTTTGAAATCGGGCGGTGTTTCCATGCGCTTAATACGCAAACGCGAACCGGCTTCATCGATCAAGTCGATGGCCTTATCGGGAAGATGACGATCAGAAATATAACGATCGGCCAAATTGGCAGCCGCCACTAAGGCTTGATCGGTAATGGTGACACGGTGATGTGCTTCGTAACGATCGCGCAATCCCTTAAGAATTTCGATCGTATGAGCAACTGTCGGCTCTTCAACTTTGATGGGTTGGAAACGACGCTCAAGAGCCGCGTCTTTTTCAAGATGCTTGCGGTACTCATCAAGTGTGGTGGCACCAATGGTTTGTAATTCACCGCGAGCCAACATCGGCTTCAAAATGCTGGCGGCATCGATTGCACCTTCAGCGGCACCGGCGCCAACGAGCGTATGAATTTCGTCGATGAACAAAATGATGTCGCCACGGTTCTTAATTTCTTTCAGAACTTTCTTGAGGCGTTCTTCGAAATCACCGCGGTAACGAGAACCCGCAACTAACGCGCCCAAGTCGAGCGTGTAGAGCTGCTTGTTATGCAATGTTTCTGGAACATTGTCAGCGGCAATGGCTTGCGCCAAGCCTTCAACAATGGCCGTCTTACCAACACCCGGTTCACCAATTAATACGGGATTGTTTTTGGTACGACGAGAAAGAACTTGCATAACGCGTTCGATCTCTAATTCGCGACCGATA
>CAYOHV010000005.1:0-869 GCA_964403825.1 uncultured Bifidobacterium sp.
GTCGGCCCAATGAACATTGCGCCTAAATCCCAAACGGGAAAAAACCGAATGGTGTGGCCGCTATCAGCAATCGATAAATCTAATTGCGGGCGAAACCCGTTGGGCACCGTCACTATTTTGATGCGATCAATTGGGGTATCAAATCGAATCTTGTCTTCGCCGTATTCGAAACGAAGTCGCTTGCCATCACAAATCAAAAAGCCTTTTGTCATTGGCTCGCCACCGCGCACGCGCATTGATGGTGCCCACGTTGCATTAACCGCTACTGGTTGATCAGCGGTTGCGTTTTTCAATTCGTCGCGTTCAAGTGTTTCGTTATCGGGACTTTCCGGTCGTCGTGATCCGATCGTGGTGGCTATGGCTAAGCCGCCAAAAATAACGACGAATGCGATGTAAATAGGGTTACCCAAAAGCGCAGGGCCCAACATAAATACGAAAATGAACGCCCAAGTGCTGATAAGCGTCCAAAAACGTAAGCGACGCGCGAGACGACGCGCATCCGGGCGGTTAGGTCCAAATCGATCACGTACTTTCCGAGCCACACCGTCACCCTAGATGCCGGTGTCGAGGAGTCGACAGTCGGGCTCTGGTCGTTCAATTGCGGGCGGATTTCCACGCGGCCAGCCCAGATAAAGAAGTCCGATCATGATGTCGGTTGGGTCGAACTGACAGAAGTCGCGCACTCGTGCCGAAAGCATGGCTCCGCCGGTTGACCAATAGGACGCAAGCCCTTTCGCAGTTGCGCCCAATAACAAAGTTTGAATGGCGGCCGAAACGGCATCGCGATTTTCCGCCGTCATGATTTCGTCATCGCCAATTGTCGATGCAACCGCAATTACCACCGGTGCGCGCAAATATTTCTTGCGTGC
>CAYOHV010000005.1:880-1560 GCA_964403825.1 uncultured Bifidobacterium sp.
ATTTTTGCTTCGGGTTCGCCGTTATCAATCAGATCCGCCGCCAGTGCTTGTCCTAGCGCGGCGCGCCCGTCACCTTTGATGACGCGGAATTTCCATGGGAATGTGCGCTTGTGATTGGGCGCGCAAGCGGCCAATCGAATGAGTTCAATGCAAATCGATTCGTCGAGATCTTTTTCCGTGTCGATAAGCAAGTTCGATCGGCGAGCCATAACCGTGTTGCGAAAGAGTTCGAAGTTTTCATCACTTGGATCGGCGAAGGCTGACATGATCGTGACGGTATCGGTCATTGTCGAAGGAGACACTCATGCCCCTAATTCAGATCAACATGCTCGAAGGTCGTACCCCCGAACAGAAGAAGGCCTTGTTGGCTGCTGTTACAGAAGCGGTGCACACCTCCATTGGTGCGCCCCTGCCGTCAATCCGAGTTTGGGTGCAGGAGTTTGCGCCGGCGGACTACATGGCCGAAGGTGTTTGGCAGCCGGATAAGTCCTAAATCAGGCCCTGATCAGGGTTTTTGATGGAAATTTGATTTTTGCCAAAGTGGGTATTGCCAGACCCATGGGGGGCGGGGTTACTATTTGCGAGTCCTCGGGCGGAATCTGGGGTCTTTCAGAGCGTCTCGTACTGCATCCGGCATACGGGTCGTCAAGGCAAAGGAGCCTCCTATTTCCGCTTTATCC
>CAYOHV010000005.1:1570-6010 GCA_964403825.1 uncultured Bifidobacterium sp.
GCTGCCGCACTCGTAGCGGTTTTGGTCGCGGTCGTGCTGACGGGCAACGGATCGGTTTCCGCTCAGCAAAGTAATGCCCGTTCACAACGTGCACAGGTTCGCTCCCAACAAGCCGCAATTGCGGCGCAGGTCAATGCCTTAGAAGCAGATCAACGCAAAGTAACCGCGGCCTTAGCGGCCTTAGATGCGAATGTCCGCGGACAAAATGCGGCCTTGAAGAATGCGGAATCACTTGCCGTTTCAGCCGCCGAAGAAGCGGAGCGAGCTGAACGCGAAGCGGCGGAAATTGAAAAGCAAGTTGAGGAATTGAAAAAAGAACTCACTGCTTTTGCGGTGTATCAATATGTGAATCCTCCGTCTGACGATTTAGTGCGCAGTTTGCAAGCGGAATCAGCGCAACTCGAAGCAACTCGTCGTGCGTTAATGGAAGTGAGTTCGACAACGTCAACTGATGTGCTCGACAAAATGCGCGCCGCTCGTCAACGTTTACAAGAAACTCAAGCCCGCGCTGTTTCTTCTCGTTTGGAAGCAGAACGCCAGGCTGCGAATGCACAACAAGCATTGGTTTCTTTGGAGTCAGCCAAAACACAGCAGGCCGCTTATGCCGAGCAAGTTCGAGCCCGTTTAGATGAACGTTTACGTGAAGCACAGCATTTGGCCAGTATCGATGCGTCATTAGCGGCGCGTATTCGCGCTGAAGAATCGGCCTTGGCGAATCAAATTCGTAATGTGCCACCGCCGCCGCCAACCAATACACCGCCACCTTCTATTTCTCGTCCCCCGTTGCGCACAGTGGGTGGCATCACGGTTAATGCATCAATTGCCGATGATTTAGCGGCGTTATTAGCCGCTGCCCGCAGCGCCGGATTCAATCTTGGGGGCTACGGCTACCGCGATATCAACGCGCAAATTCAATTACGTCGACAAAACTGCGGAACCAGTGATTACGCCGTTTGGCAAATGCCGGCTGATCAATGTTCACCGCCGACAGCGCGTCCTGGTTACTCCGCACATGAACGCGGTCTTGCTGTTGATTTCCAATCCAATGGCGTCTTCATTAACACGCAATCAAATCCTGCATTCCGCTGGTTAGCGGCGAACGCCGGTCGTTACGGCTTTATCAATCTTCCGTCGGAACCGTGGCATTGGTCCCATCCGGGCTAAAGCCAAAGAACGCTACGCTGATCGTTATGTCTGATGTTTCCACGGGTGTAATTGAACGAGAACAAACTCGTCCTTCCGATCCCAATCTGGAGGAAGGCAAAGTGGCGCACATCATTCGTAAAGACGATCAAATGCGCGGCTATGTATTGGGCGAGGAAATCACCGCTCTTTGCGGGGAAAAATTCATTCCCACTCGTGACCCATATCAATATCCCGTTTGTGAAGCCTGCCGTGCGGCATTAAGCGCGCAATACGGCGAGTCGTAAATTCTGATGTCCGATCAGTGGTTCACACTGGTTGTTCATGTCCCTCATCTTGAGCGTGAAGCATTTACTGCTCGACTTTGGGATTGTGAGATTGGCGGTTTCGAAGAGCGCGATCACGAAGAGTTCGTTGAGTTTCGCATTGGCACAACAAATCCAGATGCTGTGCAAAGTATTTCGGCGCCCGAATGGTTTCGTTCTTGCGAACCAATTGCGGCTACGACCGGACTTGATACGTGGCGCGAATTCGCCAAAGTTGAACGCGCGGGGCGATGTGTCATCGTTCCTTCTTGGCATGAGTATCAAGCCGAGCCGGATGAAATCGTTGTCGTTATAGATCCGCAGTATTCATTCGGTAGTGGATCACATCCCACCACACAGTTATGCGCCGAACTGCTGAGTGAGTATGTGCAGAACACCGATACGGTTGCCGATATTGGTTGCGGAAGCGGTGTTTTAAGTGTTGTGGCCGCCAAAGCCGGAGCGGCCTTGGTATGCGCTACCGATATTGATCCGCATGCTTGTGCAATGACTGTTGAAAACGCGCAACGAAACGATGTTGTCATTGAAGTGGCGCCGTCAATTGACGATTTTTCGCTCGCGCAGTTTGAAATTGTCGTGGCCAATATTGGTGCAGCAGTGCTTTGTGAGTTGGCGCCCACACTTTTACGAGCCACCAAAAAGTTTCTGCTTGTGAGTGGACTGTTAATTGAACAACAAAACGACGTGATTGATTGTTTTGTTGCTGGCGGTGTCACATTGCGCGCCGTTCGACAACTCGATGAATGGTCAGCGGTTGTTTTCGAAAAAGTGATTCACGACTGACGCTGTTGCTGGCGCCAACGTGAGTATTTGCTGGGATTGGGCCAGGTCGTGACATCGGGAAGTAGCGGTTCGATTGTGCCGGACCGCAGTGAACCTACCCAAACGCCCAATCCATAGGCCATATCGTCACAAAGTCGCAGCACAATCCAACTCGGTAAATCGACATCAGGTTTGGTGCGAAACCATTCCCATACGGGCAAGGCCAATGCGCCGAGCAGCAAAGAGCGACGAAGTTTGCGAAAGGGAAGGAAGGCCAACGCTAAAGCTGTGATCGGCCACCATGGACGCACAAGTGATGCTGCAATCAGTCGGCCTGCTGAGAGATGTCCTTTTAATGAAAGTTCAACGGCAATCGGCAGCGATTTCACTCGCTTTTCCAAAACGCCAATGGTGATTCCCACAAGGGCTGCCGAACCAAGCGGAAAGCCGGCCGCTAATGAACCCCAAGTTGCAAGAGAAAGACCCGATGCTTCGACCGGAACGAGTGCACCTTTATGTCGTTTTGCTAATGGTCCCGCCGAGGTTCCGTAATCAAAACGGCGACGTAACCACGAAAGTGGTGTTGTGCGGTGACGATGTCCGATGGTCACCGATGGGTCATAACGAACAAGTACGTCGTTTTCGTCGAAGCGCCACACCAAATCAACATCTTCACCCACCGGCATTGATTCATCGAAGCCACCTAATTGGTGGAGAAATGACGTGCGACAAACCAAAGTGGCCGAAGGAACAAAGGCGATTCGACTGCGGGCGCGCACGCGTCCCGCAATTGGACCTTGATCAAGCGCGGCGCGTTTGCGTTCATAACGCATAAGACGAGAAAAGCGCGCTTGACCCAATGGTTCGTTCATCACAATTCGCGGAGCCACAATGCCAACTTGGTGGTCGCAGAAATTGGTGAGCAAAGGTTCAAGCCAACCGGGTTTGGCTAAACAATCCGAATCGACAAAGGCCACCAGTGGCGTTTTCACCAAACCTAAGCCGGTCATGCGGGCAGCGGCTGGGCCTTCATTTTTTTCATGACGGATACATTCGATGGGAACGCCATAACGATTTTTTTCGGGAACTTGCAATGGAAGCTCGGAGCCGTCGTCAACAACGATGATGCGTTGTGCATGTCCTAAACCATCGAGTAGTCCAGTTTCGATTTCACCTTTTACTGGAATAACAATCGTGACGTCGTCGGTGGTGTAGGGAGAAATTTCCGCTACGGGATGGAATATTCCAGCGTCGAGAAAACGGCGCAACAGTTTCGCTTCACCAGTTTTAGGTGGCGTAAGAAGATCAACGTCTTCTCCGCCCAATAAACGATCAACAACTTCAGCGCCTTTTTCTGAAAGTCGTAGAACCGTCAATGGGGATCCGCCCAAAATGGCGCGACCCTCTTCAAATCGCCGAAATGATGCATCGGGAACGAGACGGGCCATTATGACGAAGCCGCCAAAAACTCAGTAATTACTTGGCGTAATTGGGATTCGATAACGGTAAGGAGTTGCTCCCCTTTTTGGGCGCTGGCACCACGCGGATCGCCCAAAATTCCATTGGGACTAACAGCCGCCACTCCTTTTTGTCGGAGAGCGAGTTTGTCGTCTTCGGAAAGTTCTGTGACACCCACTTCGAATCGATCGGTTCGGACCACATCCGGTGCAATTGCTAAGAGCAGTGATGTTTCAAATTCACCGGCATGAAGATCGGCATCGGTTATCGATGGCGACCAAAAGATAACGTTTCGTTTTTCGTTAGCCAAAATTTGGCGGGCCTTATTTATGGCATCGAAATTTCCACCGTGGCCGTTTATAAAAATGACACCGCGAAAGGCATCGGCACTGCGTACAAATTCCACTAAGAGAGTGGCTAATGCTTCGCTACCAATGGAAAGCGTGCCCACAAAGTCTTGATGTTCGCCCGAAGCTCCGACACTAAAAGTGGGACCAAGCACTACATCATCAGTGGAAAACGCTGACAGCGCGCGTTCAGCGATTGCTTTGGCAATTCGAGTGTCGGTATCTAAAGGAAGATGAGGTCCGTGTTGTTCGAAACTTCCTAACGGACAAACGAGCACTTGCCCGGCCGAGCCGAGTTCAAACGAAGTCCAGCGTCCGAGGGCGTTGTGCATAGTTCTATGTTCGCATCTTCAGTCGAAACTTCCGAATGGAACCGATTAATCAAGAAAAGCGCGGGCAAATAC
>CAYOHV010000005.1:6110-23528 GCA_964403825.1 uncultured Bifidobacterium sp.
AAACGAAAAACATCACGCACGACTAACTCGGCTGATCGCTCACTGCCGAATGAAGACAAGACAATGGCGTTATCGCCAAATGCCACCACGCTGGTTTTTTCCGGGGCTCGTAAATGAACACAGGCTGCGGCCACTGCAGCAGTGGCCAAGCGTTCGCCGGTCATTGATCCACTGCGATCGACGACAATACAAAGCGCCGTTGTTGGTTTTGCCCACTGACGTGATTGCAATTGTTCAATATCGGGCGCCGAACGACGGGCGCGAGCCGCAGCGATTTCATCAAGGCTCGCTTCAATATCGATTTCGCCGCCATGGCTTGCTGATTGTGTTTGCAGACGTCCAATTCCGCCCTTTTTTGCTTGTCCTTGACGGGCGATATCAACCACAACTTTGCTGGCTAATTCTTGAGCTGCTTTGCGTAATTTTTCATCGGTGGCGCCGATCAAGTCGGCGAGTAAGACCAATGCTTCGTCAGCATCTTCTTCCAAGGCTTCGGCGAACGCGTCTTCATCAAGAATGCCAACTTCGGGTGAGATCTTTTCGAAGTTTTGATTTCGTTGTAATGACTGGCGCGATGTTGAACTACGCGCCGAATCGGCCAATGCTTTTTCAGCATTGGCTCCTTCCATGACGCGTTCCGAATCGGGTCGTTGTGGGGGAGCCTGACCCCCGCCACCTTGCGGCGGCGGGCTTAGAGTTTTCCCGAATCAGTTTCTTTCGTGCTGTGTTTTTGCCAAAGGGCACGAATGATGTCTTCTGGAGATTGCGAAACACCTTCTCGCACTCGAATACGACCACTTAATGCGGCAAGCGCAGCATCAATTCCAAGTTGATCGTTGTCGACGGTGAGATTGCGCAAATCAGCCAATTGTTCGGCAATTAACACGGTGTCGATTGCACCGCGTACCGACGAACCAATACGAATATCAGGATGATTGCGTGTATCGCGCACAACGCACACTGCTTTTTGGCAAAGAGATGAATGACCACCGACTTCTTTTTCGCAAATGGCAATTTCATCTTCTTCCGATTGGTAACCCATCGTGACGCGACACACGCGGTCGTACACCGCGGCGGAAATTCGCGCCGTGCCGATGGCATCAAACGGATTCATGGCCGCCAAAATGCGAAAGTCTTTTGCCGCTGAAATTTTTCCCAAGCGCGGGATATGTAATTCCCGTTCACTCATGGCGGTGATGATCACATTGAGAGTTTCTTCGGGAATGCGATTGATTTCTTCGATATAGAGAAGGCCACCGGTTTGTAACGCTTCGGTGAGCGGACCTTCTAAAAACACTTCGGGGCTATAACCCTCAGTTAACACGCGCGCCGGATCGAAACTGCCAATTAATCGGGCCGGTGTTAATTCAGCATTGCCCTCGACAAAAACTAAAGGAGCATTGCTCGCTTCGGCGAGCGCACGTAACAGTGAAGACTTTCCCGTACCCGGAGGACCTTCCAACATCACATGTCGATTGGCCGCTAAAGCCGCCACAATGACTTCAATTTCATTGCGACGTCCAACAATTTCGGTACCGATTTTTTCGATCGCCTTCAGAGAAAATTCACTCACGCGGAAAATCCTCCGTCAACATCAATGAGTGCGCCCGTTAATGCTGAAGGTGCATCAGTTGCTAACCACTCAATCGTGGCGGCAATTTCATCGGGATCAATTAAGCGTCCGATACGCGCTTGTTGGGCGAATTCGTCGGCGTTATTTAGGCCGTAAACCGCAGCGCTGGCATCCAACATCGCAGTGCGCGTACTTCCCGGACATACAGCGTTGGCGGTAACACCACTTGTTCCGAGTTCGGCTGCTAATGATGAAATCAATCCGGCTACACCATGTTTGGCGGCGGAATACGCACCCAGTTGCGGCAATCCGTAATGAGCCGCGGCTGAGGCCACGGCAATAAAACGTCCGTGACGCGGCGCTGGTGATGACAACATCGAACCAACAGTGGCGCGCACTAAATGAAAGACACCGGTCAAATTAATTTCGACCATTGCTTGCCAAACATCGCTACTCGTTTCCCATAGCGGTTGTGAACCTGAAACTGCACCGGCAGCAGCAACTGCAACATCAATGCCGCCGAATTGTTCGGCTAATTCGTTTCCTAGTTGAACCATCGCATCGCCATCGCGCACATCAATGGAATAACCATGACCATGTCCACCGCATTGAGCAACGGCGCTTCCTAATTCAGCCATAGTCGCCGATTGATAAGGCGCTGGAATGGACGCAGTTTCATTTCCACCGGCGAGGTCGAGAAGAGCGACCGAATAGCCGCGCTGGGCCAGCCGCTGTGCCGTGCACGCGCCTATTCCACGAGCTGCTCCGGTGATTACGGCGAAGGGCCGACGAGTCATGGGCGAATCCTATGGGTTCATATGACAGGCTGGCACCCATGACGTCGTCGAAAAAGGTCGATATAGGTGATTTCGATGCGGTCGGAGTGTTGTCCGATCTCTTTGTCACCTTGCGCGAAAAGGTGATGTTGAGCGAAGTTGAGGCCAGCGCGATTTTTTCTGCTCCTGATGGTTGGCATGCCGTGGTGGTCACGGCCAAACCGGGCGGAAGCACCGTGCTTATTTGCCGTTTCCATCAACTTTCCCTTTCCCGACTGCGCAATGTGGCTGATGCCTTGGTGCGACGCGGTTGGCTTTTGGACGAAGATCGGGAAGGGGCGACATTACGAATGGCGCCTGGAACCACCACAACTGACGTGGCCTTTGAGGTGTTAGCGGCACTGGTAACGGCCGGTGCACCATCTGGGGAGCGCGAAATTGAACTGCGCGATGGCCAGGGCAATCCCATTGCGCTGAGTTAGAACAATTTGGCGTGCAGGATCGGCAACGAACTGCGAGTATTCCAGCGGCAAATTTTTTTGGGGGGAACAATGTCTGAACTCGAATCACGAGTGAAATACAACGAGTTACTCGACGTCTTACGACGAGCCGGTGATGAATGGGTCGTTCCTGGTCCGGCAATGTCGGATGACGATGTGGCCGAAGGTTTCCGCAACCTCACTCATATTTTGCAAAGCGCGTTGTATTCCCATCAGGAATTTGATCCTGAACGTCCGGTGTTTAATCGCATTGTTTCGCCTACTCGTTCGTTCACTGGCGATAACTCCGACGCGCTGTATTACGAAACACCAGTGGCGGCGGGTTACGAATACATCGTGCGCGGCAATATCGCCGGTGCGGTCTACACCTCGTTCACAATGGAAGCCGGCGCTGCCGATGGCTCCTATGCAACCCACACATCCGGCGTGTTGCGCGATGACGACATTGATATTGATGCCAATGGCAATTACGAAATTCGTTTAGGTGGTGCAAAGGCTGATCGCAATTGGTTGGAAATTCCTGCCGACGGCGGACGCATCACTACTCGCCATTATTTTGAATGGCCTCATTCATCATCGGCTTCGCAAACATTGCATATTCCGCTGAGTATTGAAAACACCAACAAACCGCCGGCGCCACCCCGTTGGGGCGATAAGCGCGTGGCCGAAGCATTACAGCGCGTCATTAATCATGTGGCCACCAAAACAATTAACAGCGTTGCACCGGCCGCTGATGTTGACATTCCGTTCGTTTCGCGTGAACCGAATATCTTCAAAAAGCCTGTTGTTCCAGGAAATATGGCGTTTGCAGCCTTTGATGCGGCATATGCCATGGCTCCTTATTTCATTGGTGATGATGAAGCACTCATCATTCGCGGCGCGTGGCCCGAATGCCGATTCGCCAATATCTGCTTATGGAATCGCTGGTCGCAAATGTATGACTATGTGAACCGACAAGTAAGTCGTAATCGCGCCAATACAACACTCGATGCCGACGGCGGTTTCACTTTGGTGCTTGCTCATAGCGATCCGGGTCATCCCAACTGGATTGATACCGAAGGCCGCAATTTAGGCACGATGTTTTTCCGTTTCTTTTTGCCAGAAACAGATGACATCGTGACGCCGACTTGTGAAGTAGTGAAGTTCGCTGATCTCAAATCAGCGCTTTAACAATTCACTCATACTTTTTCGAGGCGATGTGCCGGACCGGCGGGATAGGAAATTCCGATCGCGTCGCCAGCGCGCACAACGCCACCGCGAACAACAACGGCCATTGCTCCATGTTTGAAAAGAACTTTGCCACTTTCAGAAGTGAAGGCCACCGCCGCGCGCGCCCCCGGACAGGCCTTATCAATTTGTGCGCACGGATCGCGCAAACCCGTAAGCGCAATAACGACGTCGTTACCTAACGTCAACGTTGTTCCGGCCGGTAAGTCATTTAGCGAGATACCGCGCGTAACAAGGTTTTCACCCAAACCACCCGGTGACAGCGCGTAGCCATCGGCATTGAGTTGTTCGTATAACTCAATGGGTAAGAGATGCACTTGCCGCAGATTTGGTCGCGGATCTTTCTGACGACTTAGGTGTTGATCCATCGCGCCACTATGAATATCGCCTTCGAGACCGAGACCAGCGATAAATGTGGCCGATTCTGTTTCTTCTTTGCTGAATGAATGTGATGCCGAACGATGCAGGCTCACAACCGCGGGGGACGGGATTTCGCTCATGGTTAAGTATGAGCCGGCCATACGGCCGATACCAGCGAATTTCCGATTATTGGGCGCTCAGTTGGTCGGTTAAGAGGTTTGGGGGTTGGGGCGGTAGTCTCTCGCCGGTCCTTTCGGAGGGGTTTCGATGGCGAACAAATGGTTCGAAACAGTGGCAGTGGCACAACGGCGAGCCCGCAAGCGGGTTCCGTCGTCGGTCTATAACGCCATTATTGGCGGGGCAGAAAAGGGCGTCTCCCTTTCTTCCAATATGGTCACGTTCGATTCGCTCGGATTCGCCCCACATGTGGCCGGTCTTTCTCCCGAGCGCACAATGGCCACCAAGGTCATGGGCCTTGATCTTTCGATGCCGGTCATCATTTCGCCGACCGGTGTGCAAGCGGTTCACCCCGATGGTGAATTAGCGGTGGCGCGTGCTGCGGCCAATCGCGGAATCCCGATGGGTCTCAGTTCATTCGCGTCGAAGTCGGTTGAAGAAGTTGCCGCCATTAATTCGCAAACGCTGTTTCAAATGTATTGGTCCGGAGGCCGTGACGTCATGGTGCAGCGTTTAGAGCGCGCCAAGAATGCCGGTGCAAAAGGAATCATCCTCACGCTTGACTGGACATTTTCCAACGGACGCGATTGGGGCAGTCCGTATATTCCCGAAACAATGAACTTGCGCAACATGATCAAGTTGGCACCGCAAGCTCTTTCTCGGCCGCGCTGGTTCCTTTCGTATTTGCGTCACTTCAATATTCCGGATTTAAGCACGCCGAATATGGCGCATCCGGGACAAAAAGCGCCGACATTTTTTGGTGCGTATTACGAGTGGATGACCATGACACCCCCAAGTTGGGAAGACATTGCATGGTTACGTTCCAACTGGGACGGTCCTTTCATGGTGAAAGGTATTTGTCGCGTTGATGATGCCAAGCGTGTGCGTGATCTCGGTGCAACCGCACTTTCGGTTTCTAACCACGGCGGAAACAATTTGGATGGAACGCCGTCGCCAATTCGGATGCTTCCTTCCATCGCCGATGCCGTTGGTCATGAAATTGATGTTGTGCTTGATGGCGGTATTCGTCGCGGCAGTGATGTTGTGAAGTCAGTAGCGATGGGTGCGAAAGCCGTCATGATTGGTCGCGCGTATCTTTGGGGCTTAGCAGCCAACGGTCAAGCCGGTGTCGAAAATGTTTTGGACATTTTGCGCGGCGGAATTGATGCCTGCTTATTGGGCTTAGCGAAGTCTGATATTTCGGAACTTTCCCCCGAAGACATCATCGCTCCACCCGATTTCTTTTTATCGGCCGGAAAATAAAAGTTCGTTTTTAATTGTCGTTATTGCACGACAGTTAAAGGAATGCGCTTCCGACCAACGCCGCGTGGTTTCGAGTGGTCTGACGTAGCAACCGGTCGTTGCGCGCCACCGTTTCGTTCCAATTCCGCTAATGCTTCTTCGCCATGGCCAAAAACGCATTCGGGATCCGGTGCATCGAGCGGCAAACCAGTGAAGAACTTGGCTGCCATACAACCGCCACCACAAGCGTCGTAACTACCGCAGGAACCACAGGCACCCGGATTGGTGGGTTCGCGTAACGATGTGAAGAGATCAGAACTGCGCCAAACCGCAGCGAAACCGCCCACATCGCGTACCGAACCGGCACGAAAATGATCGTGCAAAACAAATGGGCAGGCGTAGACATCACCCACAGGATCGATAAGGCAAACCACGCGACCAGCACCGCAGAGATTTAATCCGGGAAGCGGTTCACCTAATGCGGAGAGATGGAAAAACGAATCGCCGGTAAGCACTTCGGGATGCGCCAACAGCCAGTTATACAACTCAACTTGTTGCGCGGAAGTGGGATGAAGATCGTGCCAAGTATCGACGCCGCGGCCCGATGGACGAAAACGCGTAAGACGTAGTTCCGCTCCGTATTCGTTGGCCAATTGCGCATACGAATCGATTTGCGGAATGTTTTCGCGAGTCATGACGACGGAAAGTTTGAAGGTACCGAAACCGGCATCACGCAAATGATCCATGGCTTCGCGCACACGGGCGTATGTTCCTTCGCCGCGAACGGCGTCGTTGGTGAGTTCATCAACGCCATCTAAAGAAAGTTGAATGTCGACATAATCCATCGCGGCCAGTCGACGAGCATTTTCAGCGGTGATGCGACCACCGTTAGTGGAGAACTTAACGCCGACACCTTTTTCAACGCAGTACTCAACCAATTCGAAAAAATCTGGTCGTAACATCGGTTCGCCGCCGCCGATATTGACGTAGAACACTTGCATTTCTGCGAGTTGATCAACGATGGCTTTCATCTCTTCGGTGGAAAGTTCACGCGGATCGCGACGTCCCGAACTGGAAAGACAATGAACGCATTGCAGATCGCAGGCGTAAGTCCATTCCCAGGTCAAACAAATAGGTGAATTCAATCCAGCCGAAAGCTGATCGGTTAATGCAGTCATTCGGAATCGGCCTCCACCAAAAAATCTCCAGCAGCCAGAGATGTCAGAGCATGTTCAAAAGATGGCCAACGTTTTGGATCGAGGCCAACCGCATCAAAGGCAGCGCGAGCTGAATTATGAGCGGGTAATGATTCGACCACCGAAACTAAATCATGTGATCGCAAAAAAGTCAGACGACGATTCCCGTAGTGATAGGCCAACGCGCCGAATGGTTCGGGGCGCAAAGCAACTCGATCGTGGAGACGCCACTTACGGGATGAGTCAAAGACGTACGTCGTCATAGACCCGAGATGGCTTTAGTAAACGCCGCACATGCCGTCGATGGAGATTTCCTCGACCAGCAATTCTTCAACGGCAACTTCTTCATTTTCGACAACGTCGGCTGCGTCGGTGGCAACTTCAGCGGTCATTTCAAGTGCTTGTTCCATAGGGGAGAGACTACCTGCCCTCTGCATTACTGGCGCCAGTCACACTGTTTTGGATTCAGTTATTCGCCGTTGGGCGAGTTCGACGTAGTCAGCATCAAGTTCGTAGCCGACCCAGTGACGTCCACATTCGGCCGCCGCAATTGCGGTTTGCCCCGCCCCCATAAAGGGATCGAGCACGGTGTCGCCCTTGTAAGTGAACAGTTCAATACACCGGCGTGGCAATTCAACTGGGAAAGGTGCGGGGTGTCCTACCCGTGTGGCCGAAACCGGCGGAATCTTCCACGTGTCGAGAGTCCAGGCGCGGAAATCATCGGCATCAATGGAATTTTCAAACGGCAATCCACGTGCTTCGCGCTCTTTGCGATTGAGGGCACGATCGAAACGACCCTTACTAGCAACGATGATGCGTTCGGTGACATCCCGCAAAACCGGATTGGAGGCTGACGCATACGAACCCCATGCACAGTTACCCGATGAACCTTCGGCTTTTATCCAAACGATTTCGCCGCGTAATAGAAAGCCCAATTCATCTTGTAAGAGTGCAGTGACGTCACCGGCTAACGAACGGTATGGCTTACGTCCAAGATTGGCGACATTGATGGCAATACGACCGCCCGGTTCTAAGACGCGCCAACATTCGGAAAAAACTCCGCGCAACATTTCTAAATACTCAACATACGAACCGGGAATTCCGTTTTCGCCCAGTTCGGCTTCATAGGCTTTGCCCGCAAAATACGGAGGCGATGTCACCACTAAAGCAATGCAATTGTCGGGAAGATCTTTCATCTGGCGCGAGTCACCGCAAAACAATTGATCTTGTACTGGACACGGCGTGACGTTGTTATCGCTTAAAAGTTTGGGTGGTTCAAAGCGAGAATAAAAATCGGACGCGTCATGACTTTCGCGTTTCGAAACACCGAAAGAAGAAGTCACCGTTGCACGGCTTTTCGTCTTACGACGATTTGGTGTTCGGTCAGTTCCCGCAACCTCTTCTTCCACTGACCTAAGACTAAACGCTGCGCGCGAAGTGTGAATTTCGAACAGTGATTTTCAAGGTGAGAATGCCGTTCGCTCGTTGCGGTAATCGGCTCTACGATGCCCAAGGGGCGGTGGAACGACCACCGACATAACGAAAAAGTGAGTGGTCATGGCTTATTCGGATCAAATCGGCGCAATCGATCTGATGATTGGTTTTCCTTTCCGCGATAAGAAAGCCGTTTACGAATATTTGCAGCCCGGCATCAAAGACACTGGTTCCAAAGACTTAGAAATGCCGGCTGGCTACATGTTTAAAGACGTTCCCGATGAAGCCGGTGAAGACGTTGATCCCATTGAATTCACTTTTGCCGAAATGAATAAGTACGGCGTTGCTGCCGGTTTATTTGGAGTTGGCGATTTAAGTATCGAAGCGAAGCGTCGTTATCCCGGCCGAGTGTTTTTTAGTTTGGAAATCGACCCCAATGACATCACTGGTGCGGTGCGAAAAATTCGCGCTACGCATGAAGAACATGGCTTAAGTGCCGTGACCACTTTTCCTGCGGGCTGTGTTCCTCAAGTTCCGGTAAGTGATCGTCGTTATTACCCGATTTATCAAACATGTATTGACCTTGATATTCCGATTATTTCCAATGCGGGAATTCCCGGACCACGTGTTCCGGCCGAATGCCAGAACGTGATGCATTTCGATCAAGTTTGTTATGACTTCCCTGAATTACGCATTGTCATGCGACATGGTGCTGAACCATGGGAAGAGTTAGCCGTGAAATTGATGTTGAAGTGGCCGGGTTTGTATTACATGCCCAGTGCTTTCGCGCCGAAGTATTACCCCGAAGCCATCATCAAATACGCCAACTCGCGCGGCAGCGACAAAATTATGTACGCCGGTTATTTTCCGGCGGGCCTCACGCTGGAGCGCATCTTCACCGAGATGCCCAATGTCGGCCTTAAGGATGATGTTTGGCCAAAGTTCTTGCGTGAAAACGCCATTCGTGTGTTCAAACTTGAAGGCGTGGCATCTGTCAACGGAGGTAACGCATGAGCGTGGCTGTGATTACCGGTGCCGGCCAAGGTTTAGGTCGAGCAGATGCTTTACGACTTGCGCGCGATGGGTTCACCATTGCTTGCGTTGATGTTGATGAACAAAAAGCGCGCGAAACAGCAGAACTGGTGCGCGCTAGTGGTGGCAACGCTGATTCTTATCAATGCGATGTCACCCAACGTGAACAAGTGCTGGCGTTAGGAAATGAAATTTCTGGCGTTACTGCGTTGGTTAACAACGCAGGCATTTGGAAATTTCATTCCATTTTGGAAATGAGTCAACAAGACGCGCACAGCGTGTACGACGTCAATATCGCCGGCATCATTTGGTGCACGCAAGCGTTTGTGCCGCAAATGAAAAAGGCGGGCGGCGGCAGCATTGTCAATATGTCCTCGGGCGCGGCGTGGACAAACTCTCCTGGCTTAGGTCTCTATCCAGCAACCAAATCGGCGGTGGAATCACTTACCCGCACGATGGCGTTAGAACTTGGACCCGATCAAATTCGTGCCAATGCCATCGGACCAGGCCTCATAGTGAGTGATGGAACCGCCGCCAACTATCAAGGCAATCGAGCCAATGAACGGGCCAAAGGTGTGCCGATGCAACGAGTGGGCTCACCAGAAGAGATTGCCGATGTCGTGTCATTCCTTTGCGGACCGGATTCTCGTTACGTAAGCGGTCAAGTGTTGTACGTCGATGGTGGCATTACCGCTGGTTCCTTGGCGAGATAAACACGACCGACAAAAATCTCCTACTTTGTCGGTATGCAGCCGTTCACTATTGCAATACCTGACGCCGAAATCGAAGATCTGCAACGTCGCTTGGAAAATGTGCGTTGGCCTGATCAAGCACCGGGTGATCCTTGGACATTCGGAATTGAACGCGAAGTTATGCAATATGTCGTTGATTATTGGCGCAACACCTATGACTGGCGGGCGCGCGAAGCGCGTATGAACGCCTATCCCAATTTCATAACGACGGCCGAAGGTGAACAGGTTCATTTTTTGCATGTGCGTTCATCGCATGCGAATGCCACGCCCATGGTGCTCACTCATGGTTGGCCTGGTTCATTCGTTGAATTCTTAGACGTCATCGAACCGCTGACGCAGCCGGAATTGCACGGCGGAACGGCCGACGATGCATTTCATTTAGTTATCCCCTCAATGCCGGGTTACGGATTTTCGGGACCAACCACGCAACCGAACTTCCATGTCAATCGCGTCACCGATGCCATTGCTTCGGTAATGGAACAACTTTCTTATGACCGCTACATCGCACAAGGCGGCGACTGGGGCGCGATTGTGACGCGTCGTTTCGGAGAGGCCTATCCCGAACGTTTATATGGCATTCACGTCAACATGATGTTTGCTTTTCCATCCGGCGATGATCCGGATCCGATGGCGGGAGTTACGGAAAAAGAATCGGAGCGCATGGCTGCAGCCGGTGCGCGTATTGCCGATGGCACGGGATATATGGCCATTCAAAGCACGAAACCACAAACGCTTTCCTATGGATTGAATGATTCGCCTACCGGATTAGCCGCGTGGATCTTGGAAAAGTTCCAAGTATGGAGTGATTTAGATAACGAAAGTTTTCTCGACACCTTTGGCATTGATCGCGTGCTCGACAACGTGAGTGTGTATTGGTTTACGCAAACAGCGGGATCGGCAGCGCGTCTTTATGCGGAATCGCAGCGGGCCGGTAATGGTGCGGCGCAGGGTTGGTCTGGAAAAGTTGAAGTTCCAACCGGACACGCCTTGTACCCCTACGAACTTTTACAAACGCCGCGTGCATGGGCGGAAAAGAAATACAACATCGTTCATTGGAGTGAACAACCGCGTGGCGGACATTTCGCTGCGTTCGAACGTCCCCAACTTTTCGTCGATGATCTACGTCAATTCAAACGGGCATTACAACTGTGACCACCACACAAATTGAAGAAGTATCTGATCGTTTACCCCGTCCGTGGGCGGGCCTAATTGCGTTGTTAAGTGGCGTTTCCTTAATTGTTTTGGATGGATCACTCGTCAACGTTCTGATTCCGTCGATGGTGAAAGATCTCAAATTGGATCGCGCCGAAGTGTTGTGGTGTAACTCGGCGTATTCATTGGTATTCGCAGCGCTATTAATTACCGCTGGTCGATTGGGTGACCGTTTAGGTCGCCGTCGTTTCTTTATGACCGGCACCATCATTTTTCTTATTGGCAGCGTTATTGCCGGTGCAGCACCGAATCCCGGCATTTTGATTTTGGCTCGCATCATCTCGGCCATTGGTGGCGCCATGATGTTGCCGACATCAACGGCAATTATCAATGTTGAATTCACCGGCCGCCGTCGCGCCATCGCATTTGGTATGTGGGGAGCCGTGTTTGGCGGTATGGCCGCTCTTGGTCCGGTTGTTGGCGGTTGGTTAACCGAAGATTTCTCGTGGCGCTGGGCGTTCTACGTCAACATCCCAATCGGATTGATTTCATTGGTATTGATGTCGGTTTATGTGCCGGCTTCGATTCGCGAAAAAGTCGATTCATTCGATCCCATTGGCGTTGCACTGTCGGCTGTTGGTTTGGCTTCGTTGATTTTGGGACTTATTGATGGTCAGCAGTACGGCTGGTGGAAAGCTTTAGAAGAAACATCAATTGGTCCGATCACATTCAGACCGCCTGGACTTTCGATTGCGCCGGTGGCCATTGTCTTTGGCCTTGTTTTGATCGCATTGTTTTTTCTTTGGGAGTGGCGTCGCACACGTCAAGGAAAAATTGGTTTGGTTGATACATCTCTTTTCAAGATTCGTCGCTTTTCCTATGGCAGCGCTACTGCGTTGATCGTTGCGCTGGGAGAGTTCGGTGTCCTTTTCGTGTTGCCGCTTTGGATTGAAGCGGTTCACGGTTTCGGTCCATTGGAGACCGGCTCTGTTTTGGCGGTGCTGGCCATCGGTACATTTATTTCCGGTGCATTAGCGCGTCGCGCCGCCGAAGCCATTGGACCAACTCGATTAGTGCGGTTGGGCATGGTGCTTGAAATCATCGGTGTTATTGGTATCGGTCTCGCTCTTTCGACCTCATGGTCACCATGGTGGTTAGCGCCGCCGCTCATTCTTTATGGAATTGGTTTGGGTTTCGATGCTGCGCAGTTAACCAATATCGCTTTGGTAGATGTTCCAACCGATCAAAGCGGAAGTGCATCATCGGTGACTTCCACTATGCGACAAATTGGTAGCGCTTTAGGTGCAGCTCTTTTGGGTGCCGTGTTGTTTTCAACATTTAGTGGCACGTTGTCACGGGATATCGAAACTACAACTTCCATTCCCGAACAAACGCGCAATCAAATTGTTGACACCGTTGTGAATACATCGGGACAAGCGATCATTGCCTATTCCAATCAACCGGATTTAGCCCCCGTTATTACTGAAGCAAAACAGTCTTATACCGACGCGGCGCGAATAACTGCTTTTGCGGCGGGCGGACTCGTTGTTGTTGGTTTGATTTTCTCTCTGGGATTACCTTCCGATAACCCAAAGAAAAAAGAACAAGACGCGCTAAGCGTCACGTGATTTGGCCGCCATCAGCGGATTGAAAAACTCACGTTGGCGGAACACCAAGCCATCACGAAATTCGAAGACGGCAATATAAGTGTTTTCGTACGGTGCTCCGTTAGGAAGATATGTGCCCCGTCCCGCAAACTCGACAATTAATTTGTCGGGATTTGTTGTGGCATGAACGTCAGTAATTTCCAAAGTGAATTGAAAGACCGAAAACGCGCCCGCTAAATAATCACGAATGAGTTGACGCCCCCGCTTTTCGCCCGGCGGGTCGGTATAGGGAAATTCGATAACGATGTCGTTGGTGTAATTAGCAACTTGCGCATCGGCATCGCTATTACCGATCGCCGCAAATATTCGTTCAACAACCGCCAGATTTGCACGCCGATGATCGTCGAGCTGATCCATTAGCGAGTGGTGCGGGTGCGATCGGGAACTAAGCCCACTAAGCGTGCGCCCACTGTCGAGATGATTTCATCCGAAGGCGTGACGTCATCTTCAACTAAAGAAATAAGTGCTTCATGCTCTTCTTCGGTGAGCGCCAAAAGGCGACCTTGATAGCGGGCGGCACTCACGCGTGTGAACACGCGTGGTGAACGTAATTTGTTCGCCACTGCATCGAGAACATCTTCATCTGCATCGCCTGGTTCATCATTGAGCAAGTCGAGGAGTTCCCAAATTTGTCGGGGGGTGAGTACGACACCGAGTAGTTCGTCATCGGTTGTTGTCGTCATGAGTTTTCAATCTCCAAATAAAAGGTAGAGGTTTTGCCATTCGAAAATTCGCCGAAGTACGACGAGGGAACGACGGGTACTGCCGAAAACACGCTTACGCCGACTGCGACATGATGTGTTCAAACCACCATTTAGGCGCATTGTCGATGATGTGTCCGATATGAGAATAGTCGTGCCAGCGGCAGATCTTTCCATTCCGGACCTCCATAACCGTCACAAATGGGTGGTCGATGACCTCACCGGTATGGAACATCCACCTCTCCATATGCTCCCAAATCACCAAATTTCCTTGGGCCACAAGATGTTTGGGGAAGTGGTAGTAGCCGGAAAGAGGCTCAAGACCGATTTTTAGGCGGCGAATGATGTCGGCCCCGCCTATCGCACCTTTGGGATCCATGCCCACGTCGGTGTAATGGCAGTCATCGGTGAAGAACGTCGCCATGAGATCCCAGTCCCGTTGGAAATGGGCGTACCAATAGTTCTCTACGACTTCGCGGTTCATTGCTTCGAGACTGTCCATGAGATTCCTTTAATCGCTATTGCGTTTGCATCGTTGTGTTGAGTTACGCACTCGGCGGAACAGGCGGGTCGATACCAATCAGTCGAGCCGTGATAGTGGCGACGGGGTTGTAGATCGCCATTGCTCCAACCGAGGGATCACCCGATTCAGCCACGAAACTTTCAGCCAACTTCACCATGACTAAACAGAATTGGAAACCAGCAAGCACTTCGTAAAAGTCAACATGGTTTGCTTTACGACCTTTGAGTTCTTCCCAAAGCGCGATGGTTGCGGCGCGATCCAACATTCCTGGCAGCAATGTTGCGCCCGCACTCTCAATTGAGAACTGTTGCAGGAATAACCACCAACCTAAATCGCTTTCGCTGTTGCCGAGCGACACCATTTCCCAATCGAAAACACCGATGACTTCAGTGTTATCGCTGCCGCCATACATGAGGTTGCCAGGACGCGCATCGCCCCAACAAAGTTCGATGAACTCGTCGTCATTCGGCCAATTGGCAACCAGCCAATCCCATGCGGGATCAATAACTGGATGTGATTCGCCTTTTAACGCCCAGTTTTTGTAATTGGCGAAGTAATTGCGACGTTGTTCCGGACCCAATTTTCCATGATGTTTTTGATCAAGATGTTGGAAGCCCGCTTTTTGCCAATCGACTTCACCGACACTTACTAATGCGGCAACACCGTTACGTGCCCACTGGGCACGTTGGTCGGCAGTCATTTCAACAACGAAACCTTCTTGGGTATACGGCGGTTGATCACCCGGTACCAAACCATAAAGACGATCCATAACAAAGAACGGACCGCCGAGAACTGACGTATCGCTTTCCGCCCAACGCATAGTGGGAACGGGAACGTCGTGGTTCTGCAACAACTTCATTGACATGTATTGCTGTTGTAAAAGATCAATCTCTGGGAAAAGAAGATTCATTGATGGTTGACAGCGCAACACCATTTCTGCTTTTTCGGTTGTGCCACCAATTGACCACTCTGCATCTAACAAAAACGTTTCGTTAGAAAAACCGCTGGCTTGCGGAATAGTGAGGCTGGTGATGGTTACTGAATTTGCTTCGGGCATTTGCCGAGCGAGCCACTCTTCGAGTGTGGCTTTAATTTGGTCCGGATCGCGCTGACCTGAAACCGGCATGATGTCTCCCCCAATTGCTAAACGCAACGACTTGTTCGGTCATGGTAGGCGCGACGCCACTAGCGTTGGGAGTCGATCTCAAGGGGGGACAATGGGTTGCGTTGAGGGACGAATCGCGTTGGTGACGGGTGCCGCCCGCGGTCAAGGGCGAGCCCATGCGGTTGCATTGGCGCAACAAGGTGCGCACGTTGTTATTTGCGATATTGCGGCCGATATTGCCTCGGTTCCATATGCACTTGGCACCGCCGAAGAATTGGCCGAGACCAAAGCGCTGGTGGAAGCGACCGGTCAACAATGTCGCTCCGCGGTGGTTGATATTCGTCGTAGTGAAGAAATCGATGGACTGGTGGAAAACACCGTGGCCGAATTTGGACGCCTTGATATTTGCGTGGCCAATGCGGGCATCACCGGTTTTGGCAAGTTCCACGAGATAACCGACGAAATGTGGAACGACATGATTGATGTCGATCTTTCAGGAACGTTTAAAACTTTGCGCGCTGCGGTAGCACCAATGTTGCAACAACGTTATGGACGGCTTATCGCTATTGCCTCAATGGCGGGTCGAATGGGCAATCCCAATTTGGCGCATTACGTGGCCGCTAAATGGGGCGTTATCGGCATGGTGAAAACGTTGGCGATGGAAGTGGCGCGTTATGGCATCACTGCTAATGCCATTGCGCCGGCGGCAGTGGATACGCCAATGCTGCATAACCCGGCGATGTATTCGCTTTTTTGTCCTGATTTAGAGAATCCAACTCGTAAAGATGTTGAACCGCGCTATCAAGCAATGAACCGTTTAGGTGTGGCGTGGATGGATCCGGCGGAAATTTCTCGCGCCGTTTTATTTGCGGCCGATGATGCGGCGAATTCGATGACGGGACAAGTAATAGAAGTGAGTTTGGGTTCAGCGGCAGGCACTGCGTAATGGTTTTGTTACGCGTGTTTATGGTTGACAGATTTCGAAAACCGTCACTTCATACGAGCCATCGAGCGGTTGTAATTGGGAAAGTGAATCACAAAGATTTTCAAAAGTCAGTGTGATTTCAGCGTTGATACTTTCCTCCGCTTGATCAAGGTCATCAATCACGGTCGGTCGCGGACTGCGGGTGAATTCGTTACCGCCTAACCATTCGCGTACGTCCTGGGGAACGGCGCTTACCCATTGTTTCCACGAGCGATAGTGCGATACCGCGTGGTCGCGCACCGTATCGGCTGGTTTGTTCTCGTCCAATGCGAGAGCGGTGAACGCAGCATCAATAACGTATAAATCACTTTCAAATTGTCGAAGTTGCGCCGACATTTCTTCAAACCATTGCTCGCCTAAAGCGAGTCGTCGCTCGGTTGGTTGGTTTTCAACTTGGGCCAGGAATATGGCGATCGACGAATAAAACGTGTCGAGAAATGTCTTATTGATATTTTCGGCGTCAATGACATTTTGAATAACAACATCAAATTGCTCGTTAGCCGAACGTAAGTTGCGATCTTCACGGGTGAAGGCGATAACAGCAAAGAAGATTGCAATCGCGCCCAAAAGAAAACACAAACCACTTAAAGCAACGATGCCGCGTCGGCGCGGTCGTTCGGTTTCAGTACTCGGTGTTGACCAGACCGTTTCCGCTCTCGGCTCTGGGCGCAGTGAATATGGGGGATGTGAAGGAGGGGGTGTTGGCGCCACCGTACTCACGCGTCCATCCAATCCCGGGGGATGGGGATGCCAAGAACCGTCAGCGGCCTGCCATTGCGGATTCGGCGCGTTAGTTGCGTCTTGCGGCTGATCGCTCACGGTGTAACCATATGTTCTTCCTCGGCGGAAATATTGGCAGTCGTTAACGGACTCAAGTTCGTTCAGTTAGGAGTAGCTATGGCCCGCCGAACAGAAACCCCAGAAGGCGCACCGGTTTGGATTGAAATATCCGCCCGTGACTTAAGTGATCTGCATCCGTTTTATTGCCAACTTTTGGATTGGCAAATTGAAACGCC